>JBFHPN010000189.1:0-5155 GCA_041592735.1 Oleiphilaceae bacterium
CTGTCTAATTCTGTAAATCATCTTGCTGATGAGCAGCAGTGTTTAACCGGGTCTTTAGTGGATATAGAAGAACAGTGGCAAATCAACCAGGAAATTCTTAGAGCGAAACAAAAAGCTGAAGAACTCTCAGAAGCACGAACGCGATTTGTTGCCAATATGTCGCATGAAATTCGTACCCCTTTGAATGCCATTATTGGTATGACCTCAGTGCTTGAAAAAACTTCTCTCGATCACAAACAACAACTGTGTTTGGATACGATCAGCAAAGGCGGTCATGCCTTGCTTGCAGTGATCAATGATATTCTTGATTTTGCAAAACTGGATCATGCCGAACAAGAAGTTGAAACAATAACCTTTAACTGGAATCAATTATTTGAAGAGGTTGTTGATATTTTATCGGGTGATATTGAGTCCAAAAAACTACGCTTGTTATTGTCCTGTCATTCCCGGATGCCTCAGAATTTTCGCGGTGATTTACATAAATTACGCCAGGTACTTACTAATTTACTTTCCAATGCCATCAAATTTACGGGCACAGGGGATCTTCTGATCGAAACCGCATGGGAAGGTGAAAAGGATACTCTGTCAGAAAATACTCAAGGCAGGCTAGTCTTTAGTGTTACTGACTCCGGTATTGGTATTGAACCGGATCGTCTTCAAGACTTGTTTGATCCCTTCACTCAGGCAGATGCATCGGTGACACGCAATTATGGTGGCACCGGTCTGGGGCTAGCGATTTGTAAACAAATTTGTACCTGTCTGGGTGGGCAGATCACTGTCGAAAGTCAGCTTAATAAAGGTACTAAAATGCAAGTAAAAGTACCACTGGGTGCTGTCTGGCAAGAAGGTACTGAGGAGAACAAAAACACAGTGGTGCTTGAGTTAGATAAACTCAACAAGGAAGACTCAGGTGTTTTGCAGGTGGCTGAATCGTTGAGCCGTTTAATGAATTTATCACTGAATATTGAACATGATGTTGCAAAGGGTTTGCTGGTTAATGTGCTCACAGAGAGTTCGTTGTATCAGCCGGCTCATATTGAGTCATCCACCGCGATTCTCACACCACGGAGAATACTAAAGGCTTTGCAGGTGCAAGCACCTTATCAAACCAAACCGATTGAGACGGGTGAACAAAATCGATCCTTAAAAATACTGGTCGCCGAAGATTCCATGGCTAATCAGGTAGTGATCAGAGCCTTGCTTGAGCAGCTAGGATGTCATGACGTAACACTGGTCAATAACGGTCTTGAGGCATTAAAACACTATGAGCAGGATCCAGCGGATCTGGTTTTTCTGGATATCCACATGCCGATAATGGATGGTTTTACGGCAGCAGAACAGATTAGAGCGCAGAAGCATTGGCCGCAACCTGTGATTTACGCATTAACGGCAGATGTGACCAGCGAGGCCATCGAATCCGCCAAACAGTTCGGGATTGATTTATGGGTGACCAAACCGGTTACCGGAGAGACTTTGCGGCAGGCTCTGGATAGTTATAACGGCTTTAAGGCGCAAAATTCGGCGAAGACCTCACCGTTATTGGTTGACTGATCAGCCGGTGTCCTACTAAATCTGACTCATTAGCTCATGAATAATTCGATGCTGAAACTGGCGTTTCACCGTGACCGCATAGAAATTTTCGTAAACATTGGGCAGCGTCATATAGTGAATCAGATTGCCGTTTGCCAGCTCATCCTTGACGACGACTTCCGGGAGTACCGTCAGTGCCTGATTGTCTCTCGCTAAAAGCCGTAACATGGCCATATCGTCGGCTTCTGCAAGAATGTCCGGTTTCAGCTGATTAAGTGCACAAAAACCATCAAATCCTGCCCGGATAGGACTTTCATTGACCGGTAATACCCAGCGCTGATTTTGATATTCTTTTGTAAAGCGAGTTTGCAGATTAAGCCCGGGAGGGCCGATGATCGCGACTTCCTGCCTCGCCAGTAACTGACATTGCCAGAATTGCTCATCCGTTCCCCGAACCTCGATATTAGTCAGTGCCAGGTCAAACTGATGGTTGGCTAAATCATTCAACAGGTTGACCTGACCTCGCGCATGTAAACTGTATTGAATGTCTTCTCGCCCCTGTAGGGGGGCAATAAAGCTTTCTATAAAATTACGTGACATGGTGGAAAGCATGCCGATGCGTATTTTTTGATTGCTGAAATCCATGCCTTTAGTTAGCAGGGTTTCCAGTTCTTCACCTTTCGTGAAAATCTCGTCGGCATAAAGCAGGGTGTGCTGGCCTGCTTCTGTGAGCGTTAACTTGCGCCCTTGCCTGGAAAAAAGGCTGACATTCATCACCTCTTCTAATTGCTTGATTTGTGTAGACAGGGCCGACTGGGACACGTGCAAGTTTGCCGCTGTGCTGGTGAGGTTGCCTTGTTTTGCTACGCGCCAAAAATAATAAAGGTGATGATAATTGAGCCGGGCCATAAGTGATGCCTGTATAGGTGATTGCTGTTTATTATGTTCTATAAAACAGAACAATAAAATAATAAATATATATTTTACTTAACTTAAAGTGCGCCACAAAATAGGCCACGTCAAGTCATGGAGGTTAATATGGAATTCAGTCATCTATTCAGTTATTCCTGGTTGCTGGTGTTACTAGCGCCTGTTTTAATCGTTGCGTTCTCGCAAATGAAGGTTTCGTGGGTAACCTTGCATAAATTTTTAGTAGGCGCTTTATTTCTGGCCCTAGTAAATTGGGCGGGGCTTGTTTCTGGCCTGGTTCAAAGCTCATCGCTTGTTTCTATTCTTCAGATAACACCGCTCACCTCAAGCTTATTGTTGCTTGTGTTGTTTCTTTCTGTGGTGATTGTGCGATATTCATTGAGTCTTCTTGAAGGCGATAAACAGCAAGATCGATTCTTGAGGTGGATCTTGTTGGTGGTCTTTGCCGTGATGCTGACGGTCTCAAGCAATCATCTGATTATGTTCTTTTTAGCTTGGGTGGGGATCAGCCTGTCATTACATCAATTATTGATGTTCTATCCTGAACGCCCCCGCGCGGCATTGGCAGCGCATAAAAAATTCATCCTGGCCAGATTCGCTGAAACACTGCTCGCGATAGCTTTCATCTTGCTCTACAGCCAGCATCAAACATTCTTTATCAGCGATATTCTGGCGTACTATCCTGCCGAGATCTTATCCTGGAAGGCTCAGTTAGCTGCCTGCTTGCTCGCCGTCGTGGCCTTGATTAAGTGTGCACAATTACCGGTGCATGGCTGGTTGATCCAAGTGGTCGAGGCACCGACGCCGGTTTCCGCTTTATTGCATGCCGGTGTTATTAATATGGGGGGCTTTCTCTTGCTAGCGTTTGCGCCTTTGTTCAGCGCCGTCGCTGTCGCGCAGTGGCTGGTCTTGGTGGTTGCCGGTATCTCGACTGTGCTTGCAGCCTTGATCATGATGACGCGCATCAGTATCAAGGTGCGTTTAGCCTGGTCGACTACCACTCAAATGGGTTTGATGTTGGTTGAGTGCGCGCTTGGTCTGTATGAATTAGCACTGCTGCATCTTCTGGCACATTCTTGTTATAAGGCTCATGCCTTTCTTAATGCCGGTGAAACCGTCAATCATTACCTGCAACAGCAATTTGTTTCAGCCAAACGTATTCCGCTTAACTACCTTGGTTTCGCCAGCATGGTTGTATTTGCTCTGATCTTAGGCATCAACGAATGGGTGGAGCCAATCGCGTTGTTCAGCCCCTGGTTATTTATCGCGGTTGCATTGATTACTTTGTTTGCCAATAGGTTGAATGTTGAGGGCGCAAGTTTGAAGGTAGCCTGTGCGTCGATGGCTCATGTTGCAGTACTTCTACTCAGCTATCTGGTATTAAAAACCGCCATGGCGGGCCTGCTGCCTGATATATCCGTTCAGTCAGTCTGGTTAGCCGATGCCTGGATATCGACCCTGCTGTTGGTGTTGGTTGTGGTCAGTCTGGTACTGCAATATCTGCCTGAGAAGCCCTATAGCCAGCGTTTATTTATTGCGTTGAATGCAGGTTTATACCTTGATGAGGCGATGACCCGCTTCACGCTGATGATCTGGCCCAAACGTCTTCCCAGAACCAACCCGAAAGCATGTCATGCCCAACTGGAGGTAATGTAATGAATCGTTTAGCGCTTGAGGCCAACGTTGGCCAAACTCATGCAAACATTAATGCTGAACATGCCATCTACCTAAACGCTGCGGAACAGGCTTGTCAGCGCATTGCTCCCTTGTGGCCTTTGGATCAGTCCATCGCGGTGAACCCATGGTGGCCATTGCGGGAAAAACCGATGGCAGAGGTCGCTGGCATGTTAGCCGTGCTCGGCAGAGTTCATTGTTATATGCCCAAGGCATACTACCAAGCACAATGGCAGGCCAAAAAACTGAATGCCACGCATTTAAGAGCAGCTTGTGAATCCTTAGGCCGTGAGGTCACTGAAACAGCGCTTGTGGCTTATTTAGAAGAATCTGCGCTGGAATCTCACTGGATGAATATCAGCGATTTGCTTGATGCGGCCTTTGCTTCGAGCAAGAAAATGGCCTGGCATGATGAGATTATCTTTCAGATCAGCCAGTTTTGCGGTGGCTTTTTTCAGCATCCCGATTCGTTGGCAAGTGAAGCGCTGAGTGGTGATAGCCTGTATCGAGCCTGGTTAAAAACCGTTCGACAAGATAAAGGCATAGAAATTCTGATGGGTCAGCGCGGTTTAAATGCGCAGTTTAAGCAACTGCCAGCGCATCCAGAAGCGTTAATTGCCGCTGCTGCGGCTGAGTTATTGCCAGTAGGTACACCCGAAGAAGTATTTGCTGATTATTGCCATGCCTTATTGTTGGATATCAATGGTTGGGCATCCTGGTTGGCCTATCAGGATTGGCAAAATGCCTTAAATCAGAAAGAAGACCCTCAGGTTCAGGCTATTTTGGCCATTAGATTAGCATGGGATCTTGTGTTATGGCGTCACACTCGTGCCCAGGATGAGGCTTCATCATCTGCTCAACGTGAATTCAGCTTCAGGGATTTGCAACAGCAATTCAATGCGCAGTTGAAGCAATTGCCTCTTTGGTTGGCGCAGTATCGTAGCGACTTGTCCTATCTTGAAATCTGGCAGCGTGCGCAGGAGTTTGCCTATCAAATGCCACTGAATGAACAACTTGCCAA
>JBFHPN010000190.1:0-5132 GCA_041592735.1 Oleiphilaceae bacterium
GCTGTCCAGACTGCATCTCCCGAAATTTCAGCGGGATAAGCAAAGAACAGGAAAGCGCGGCCAGTTAAAGCCGGGTTCAAAAAGTTTTTGCCCGTTCCGCCAAAGATTTCTTTACCGATCACCACACCAAACGAGATCCCCAGGGCGACCTGCCATAGTGGAATATCCGGTGGTACGATCAACGCAAAAAGAATGGACGTTACGAAGAAGCCTTCATTGACTTCATGCCGTCTGACAGTCGCGAACAATACTTCCCAGAAGCCACCGACAATAAACGTTGTCGCATAGATAGGCAGGAAGTAGGCTGCGCCATAAACCAGGTTATGTAACCAGTTGGCAGGATCATGACCAATAAAAAACAAACTATGCCAGTCTGTAGGAATGCTTCCTGCACCTGCAGCTATAGCCGTGTTTGCTTGAAAACCAAGATTCCACATCCCGAAAAACATGGCCGGAAAGGTACAGAACCAGACCGTGATCATAATACGCTTTAGATCGATACCATCTCTTACGTGTGCTGTGGTTTTTGTGACACTTTTTGGCGAATAAAAAATAGTATCGACCGCTTCATATAAAGCGTACCATTTTTCATAACGGCCACCCTTTTCAAAATGGTGTTCCATTTTGTCAAATATTGCTCTAAGTCCCATACTCAACCCTCTTTCTCTATACGAGTTAAATTATCCCTTAAAATCGGGCCATACTCGTATTTGCCAGGACAAACAAATGTGCAAAGCGCTAAATCTTCTTCATCAAGCTCCAGACAACCCAAAAATTGAGCTTGCTCTGTATCACCAACGATCAAAGATCGCAGTAATTGAGTGGGCAGGATATCTAGCGGCATGATGCGCTCATAGGCACCAACCGGTACCATGGCTCGCTCACTACCATTTGTCGTCGTGGTAAAATTAAATAGCTTACTTGAGGTCAGCTTGGACAAGTAAATATTCATCACTGAAAATTTGTTTATTCCCGGGGATAACCACCCCATGAACTCACGTTCCTTTTGCTCTTCGATAACAGAAATCTGGTTGGCGTAGCGCCCCAGATATGCAACGGCACCCCGAGCTGTGCGACCACCAAGAATAGAGCCTGAAATGATGCGCATCGGGCTGGAATTCAATTCGCCATTGGTAAGCTCTGTAAGTGAGGCACCAATTCTGGATTTAATCAATCGAGGCGATTTAACACCGGGACCAGCTAAAGAAAGCACACGCTCAACATAAAGCTCACCCGTAGTGAACAATTTGCCAATCGCAATGACGTCCTGATAGCCAATACTCCAAACTTGCTTGGCCGCACTGACCGGATCAAGAAAATGTATATGTGTGCCTGCATTTCCAGCAGGATGTGGGCCAGAAAAGGTTTCGACCGAAACACGCGAAGAACCATTACCCTTAATGCCTGAATCCGGGCGCGTGCAAACAAAGACTTTACCTTCCGTTAATTTTTCAATAACGGTTAAGCCATCCTTAAATGCCTGATCATTCTGCTGAATAATCAATGCAGGGTCGGCAGCCAGGGGCTGGGTATCGATTGCCGTCACAAAAATTGAGTTAGGCTTGGCGTCCAGTGCGGGTACTTTGCTGTAAGGTCGAGTTTTGAAAGCCGTCCACATGCCGGATTCGACCAGATTGTTCTGAATCTGTTCCTGGCTGAGCTTTGGTAGTGCTGAACTTTCAAACTTGTCAAATTGAACGGCTTCTTCACCGGTTATTTCGATCACGATAGATTGAAATACACGCTTTTCGCCACGATTTATTTCTAGTACTTTACCATTTGCTGGAGAGGTATATTTGATGCCTGCCGTTTTTTTATCTTCAAATAAGAGCTGCCCTTTTTTTACGTCATCACCTACTTGAACATGCATCGTAGGCTTCATACCAACGTAATCAAAGCCGATCAATGCGACTTTACTGACCACTTTGGTGTCCGTAATTTTCTGTTCGGGTTTACCTGATATTGGAAGATCGAGGCCTTTTTTAATGTTGACCATTCATCCTGCCTAATCTTGAAAAAGTGAATTTTCCGCTATCCATTCTCCTAAACAGTTACTTTACTGCACAAAAGAAAGAAGAATATATCCATATTAGATGGATTAAATTCAGAATAACGAACCTAAAAGCGACGACAATTATAGTGATGCGCTACACATATTGCTATATAAAGTCTCAGTTTTTACTGTGTTTTTAAGCAATACATAACGCAATTTTCAAGGCACTACCCATTCAAGGGTAGCTGAAAAATTTAAGATAAAAAGCCAGCATATAGCTGGCTTTAAAATTAAGGGATATATCTTAGGCTTTCGGGAAACAGGGGTAATCTACGCCTGCCATTTGATTAACAATACGAATCACCTGAGCACTGTAACCAAACTCGTTGTCGTACCACACATACAGAACCAGACGCTTACCACTCACAATAGTCGCTTTAGAGTCAACGATACCCGCTCTTCTCGAACCAACAAAATCGGTAGATACCACTTCATCCGAGGTGACATAGTCGATTTGCTTTTGAAGATTTGAATGCAGGGAAATATGTCTCAGATAGTTATTCACCTCAGCCACGGTGGTTTCTTTGCTCAAATTGAGGTTCAGAATTGCCATGGATACATTAGGTGTCGGGACGCGAATTGCATTACCTGTTAACCGGCCGGCCATTTTAGGCAGCGCTTTAGCCACGGCTTTTGCGGCGCCTGTCTCCGTGATCACCATATTTAATGGCGCACTTCGACCCCTACGGCTACCTTTGTGATAGTTATCAATCAAGTTCTGGTCATTTGTGTAAGAGTGGACAGTTTCAACATGCCCATCCACCACATCAAACTCATCGTCGATAGCCTTGAGAACGGGCGTAATCGCATTGGTGGTACATGAGGCAGCGGATAGAATCACATCGGCCTGATCGACCTGATCGTTATTAATACCATAAACAATATTCTTAATATTGCCTTTTCCTGGCGCTGTGAGCAGCACTTTAGCAGCACCTTTAGACTTAAGATGCAGACTCAGACCGGCTTCATCGCGCCAGATACCAGTGTTATCAATAATAATTGCGTTATTGATACCATACTGTGTGTAATCAACCTGATCTGGGCCATTTGAATAAATAACCTGAATTCGGTTGCCATTGGCAATTAGGGTATTGGTTTCGGCATCTACTGAGATAGTCCCTTCGAAAGGCCCATGAACCGAGTCACGTCGCAACAAACTGGCACGTTTTTCAAGATCATTCGCTGCACCACCATTACGAACGACAATCGCTTTCAGACGCAAGTTAGTGCCACCACCCGCTTTTTCAATAAGAATTCTTGCCAGTAAACGACCAATTCGGCCAAAACCGTAGAGGACAACATCTTTGGTTTGTTGCAGGCTTGGATTATTTTCATCCGCACTATAAGCATTCACAATGCTGCCAAGTTCAGATTTAAGATACTCTTCTAAGCTTACCTTGTCAGAGGTTTCTTTGTATCGGACTGCCAATTTACCTATATCAATACGCGCATGACCAAGGTTCAGCGTATCCAGCACTTTCAGAACCGCATAGGTGTCATGTACAGATAGTTCTTTTTCTTCTACCTGACGGACAAAACGATGTGATTTTAAGATACCAATAACCGACTGATTAATGACAGCGCGGCCATAAATAGATGTGACGACGTTGTTTTGACGATACAAACGGCCAATTAATGGAATCATCGCCTCAGCTGTTGCTTCACGGTCTTTCCAGTCTGAAAAACAATTATCAATCATTTCATTGCTCACGCTTAACACCTCTGTTTATGAATGCGCTAATTTGGGTGGCGCTATTATCCAGATATCACCCTCTTGGTGCAACTTTGCATCGTGTTTGATTGCAAGTTTTAACAAAATCCATAAAAAGTTGGCAAGAAGCGCTTTATCTTATATAAATCAGGACTTATTTGTTCTAGATAGTCGAAAATTAGATCTTATTAGCAGTGTTGGCTTTTCTAATGCGGCAAAATGACTAAAATCTAAATCAATAAAAACACTTTAACGAGATTAAGCCGTGTCCGATATCAATGCGCTTGTGGTAGATGATTCATCCACCTCAAGAATGCTACTAACAAAAATACTGAAAAAGATGGATATTCACTGTGAACAAGCTGTGTCCGGTGAAGATGCTCTTTCGCAGCTTTCCTGGTATCGTCCTGACTTTATCTTTCTGGATCATCTAATGCCTGGCATTGATGGCTTTGAAACGCTAAAGCTGATAAAAGAAAACCCCGCAACAAAAGCCATTCCGGTCATCATGTATACCTCCCAGCATGCGCATAAGTATTATGAAGAAGCGCACGCCTTGGGTGCTGCAGGCGTTATATCCAAACAAATTGATCGAGATAAGCTTTATCTCATGATCAGCCGTATCTGCCTGAATAAAATTGATGACAAAAATGTTCCTACTATCTATCAGGAAGTGCAACGCAACCTTGAAACCAAAATCAGAGATACCAGCCAGAGTAAAATTTTAGCCAGGCTTTCGACCCTGGAAACTGCTTACGAGGAGCTTCACGACGAGAATCGGGCATTAAAATTAGAATTAGCACAAACACTGCTGATTCAAGAAGAGATGAAACTGAAAACCCAGAATATTTCCTGGCCACAAATTATCATCACCCTATTCCTTGCCGTTTCATTATTTGCCTCAACATTCACCTGGTTTACAACTCAGCGCATTGAGACTAATTATATAGATAGCCAGCAGCGCATCAGCGACATGAATGATTTGATTGATGACATACTTACTTACCTTGAAGCAGAGTCCAGAAAAAAATAGGGGGCAATCTGAAATCTATCAAACTGGAAAATCTCTACCCTAAACTGAGATTCCTGATCATTGATGACTTCGAAAGTTTTCGCTCATCATTACGGCTTATGCTTTCATCCTTCGGTGCCTATTACATTGATACGGCAAGCTCTTCTGAAGAAGCCATGGAAAAATGCCGTTTTAATTTTTACGACATTATTTTATGCGATTTCAATTTGGGCCAAGGGAAAAATGGCCAGCAGATTCTTGAAGCACTCAAGATAGGTAAACGCCTGAAGCACGTCCATTTATTTATTATGATTACTGCGGAAACCGCAAAAGATGTCGTACTTGGCACACGCGAA
>JBFHPN010000191.1:0-5122 GCA_041592735.1 Oleiphilaceae bacterium
AACTGGAGTATTGAAACATGAAAAAATCAATTTTACTGGCCTGTCTTAGCACCTCTCTCAGCCACGGCGTTATTGCCCAGGAGATGCCTGATTTTGAAGCCTATCTGGGTGCTGCGCGCTATGTCTGGGACAACGACCGAAACCTGGATGATGCCAACAGCCTTGAGCTGGGCGCAGAAATTCCTGTATCAGACGAGCTGTCACTGGAAGCCTGGTTGTCGAACTTTGATACCGATGTCGAGAACAGCTCTGCCGAAGTAGATGGAAATCGCTACTCTTTAGGTGGTTTATATCATTTCTCGAACGACAATCTGCGACCTTTCATCAGTTTAGGCCTGAGCCATCAAGAGCTGGATGATGACAACGATTCTCACGATGAAGCACTTGCTTATATCGGTGGCGGTGTCAAAAAATATTTTGATAACAACCTGGTTTTGCGCGCTGAGCTGCTTGCAATGAACAGTTTTGACTATGAAGTTACGGATCTGGGCGCACGCATCGCCATCGGTTATGCCTTTGGTCGCTCGGCAACTAAACCCGTCATCGAAGAAGTTGCGGCAGTGGTCGAACCGGCAACACCTGTCGAAACGAAGGTGGCTGAAGTGGTAAAACCTGTCGCCGCGAAAGTTGAGCCAGCTGTAGCCCCAGTGGACAGTGATATGGATGGCGTAATTGACGCACAGGATAAATGTCCGGGCACAGATAAAGCCTTTAAGGTGAATGCTGATGGTTGCCCTGAGATGCTGACAGAAACCGTCTCTATCCAAATGAATGTCAAATTCCCTACCAACAGCGACGTGATCACGCCTGAGAATATTGAGGAAATTAAAAAGGTTGCTGATTTCATGCAACAGTTTGAGAAAACCGCTCTCACCGTCGAAGGCTACACCGATGACAGAGGTGCTGCAGACTATAACAAGCGTTTGTCTCAGAAACGCGCTGAAGCCGTGCGTAACACCCTCATCAAGGATTTTAACCTTGATCCGAATCGCGTCTCAGCTATCGGTTATGGCGAAGAAAACCCTATCGCAGATAACGCAACCAAAGAAGGTCGTTCAGCGAATCGCCGGGTTGTGGGCGTGATCAAATCGACCATTCAAAAAGCGGTAATCAAGTAAACACATTCACCCAAAAACCTGAAGAGTGCCTACCCTGTAGCACTCTTCTCATGAAGCATTTCACTACTCATAAAGGAAAACCACCATGGAAAATATAGAAAAAACCAATGAACAAGTTCAGGAACTACTGCAAACCTTTTACACAATGTGTATCACCTATGGCCCGCAAGTCATCCTGGCGATTGTGACCCTTGTGGTAGGCTTATGGATCATCAATAAGTTTGTGCGCACACTCAATTCAAATCTAACATCGAAAGTAGATGCCACACTTGGGCAATTTGTTTCCAGCATACTGTCTGTGATTCTGAAACTAGTACTGTTGATTTCAGTTGCCTCAATGGTTGGTATAGAAACCACTTCGTTTATTGCCGTCCTTGGTGCAGCCGGTTTAGCCGTAGGCCTTGCCTTGCAGGGTAGCCTGGCGAACTTTGCCGGTGGTGTAGTCATTCTGTTATTCAAGCCATTCAAGGTGGGTGATGTGATTGAAGCACAAGGCTATGTTGGTTGCGTATCCTCTATTCAGATTTTCAACACCATCCTGAAAACCGGTGACAATCGTGTAGTTATCATTCCAAATGGCGCGCTTTCAAGCTCCAGCATGGTGAATATCAATCAAGAGTCAACGCGACGTGTCGATTTAACTTTTGGCATTAGTTATAACGATAACATCGATGATGCGAAAGCTATTCTGGAAGGTTTGGCTGGCCAAGATACACGTGTATTGAGCACCCCTGCTCCCATGTTTGTGGTTTCAGAATTAGCCGATAGCTCAGTGAACTTTACCGTGCGCTTGTGGGTCAACACCTCTGACTACTGGGGTGTGTTCTTCGACATGCAAGAGAGCGTTAAGAAAGCGTTTGATGCGAAAGGTATTTCGATCCCTTACCCACAACAAGATGTTTATTTGCATAAAGTGGCTTAATCATTAAAATTTAGCGAGCCGGAGCGGTACCTTAACTTAACCGCTCCAAACACGACCAGGAGAGAACGTGATGAAACTAAGAAGAACCAACCTTGCCTGCATCTTGGCAGCCGTAACAGCCAGCTTGCCCGTTTATGCAGAAGAAGGCGCGGATACCGCAGAGAAAGGCGCCGTTTGGGAATCAACCGCGGAACTCGGTTTTGTAAAAACCAGTGGTAATTCAGATACGCAAACACTCAATGCCAAGATGAATACCTCAACCGCATATGATTTATGGAAGCACACCTTACAGGCAGAAGCCTTGAACAGCACCTCTAACGATGTGCGTTCTGCAGAAAAGTATCGTCTTGAAGGTCAGTCCGATTATTCTTTGAGTGAGCGCAGCTATGCCTTGGGTCTGGCCTCATGGGAAAACGATAATTTCAGTGGCTTCGATTATCAGGCCACTGCGGCAATCGGTCTGGGTTATAAAGCCATTCAGGAATCAGATATGACGCTTAGCCTTGAACTGGCACCCGGTTATCGTATCAGTGAATATGAAGTTGGTGACACCGAAAAAGATGCCATCATTCGTGCCGCCGAAAACTTTAGCTGGAAGTTCAGCCCGACCTCAAAGTTTGATCAATACCTGAACACTGAAGCCGGTGACAGCAATACCGTAACCCGTTTCGGCGTCTCGCTCACCAGTCAGGTTGCTGATGCGCTATCGATGAAGCTGGGCTATCAGATCAAACATAATTCAGATGTCACACCGGGTACGGATAAAACCGACAAGCAAACCTCGGTCACTCTGGTATACAAGCTCTAAGGTATAACGCTTCAGACGCTATGTACGTAAAGTAGCTTCACCTGATCCAGGCTTATTTTGAAGGTGCAGGTGAAGCTAAATTACCGGGCTGGCGTCCCAACAAGCTGTTCAGCTTGTCAGCTTACGCTTTTTTGACAAACTCAGACTTCAGCATCATGGCACCGGCGCCATCAACTTTGCAGTCGAGGTCATGATCACCACTTACAATTCTTTTTATCAGCGCTTTGGTACCCACTTTTAATACCGTTGAACTGCCTTTAACTTTAAGATCTTTTATCAAGGTTACCTTATCGCCCTCTTCTAAAGGCGCACCGTTGGCATCTTTGATAACAGCCTGGGTTTCAGTTTCTGTTAACTGTTCAGGATTCCACTCATAGCCACATTCCGGGCAAAGCAGCATGGCCTGATCTGCATAAACATAGTTAGACTGGCATTCAGGGCAAGGGGGTAATGGCTGGCTCACAAACTTTCCTCACATTAACTGGCTAGTATGAATATGCTCTTCATGGCTGAAGACGCCAATCACACCAGGGAGTGTTTAAACGGTGCGCCATTATGAACATATCGGCTATCTCTGGCAAAAAGGAATCGCGATGGCAGCACGAATTGCTTAGTGAATCATAAGCCTGAAAGCAAGCAGATAAGTGGCATGATAGAACATAGATATTGACCAAACTCGCCAGAATACCTATCATAGGCCGCGTCAGGATTGTATATCAATCTGCATATCAGGGAGTTTTTCCAGATACGTTAAAACATCTGGTAAAAAAGGATCACACCTTAACGATTCATTCCCCCTCCTCCCCGACAATGCATACTTGATATCCACTGCAAATGAAGCAAATTGGACTGTTATCAGGAACGTCCTTCAGGTTTATGGTTGCGCTTAACTTTCTGCAACCCTGAATGAAGGCATTACTCTAGGAACGAATTATGTCAGCAGCAATGTTAGATGACTATACGTCTGTCAAATCCAAGGCCCCTTCTAGCCCAACTAAAAAACATCAAAAAAATCTCTATGCCGAACGCGCCCGCATTCTCGAAACGGCGGCGCTTAAAGCGCAAAACAAAACTCTGACGCTACAAGAAACCACCGATCTCTTCGCACGATTCAACCAGACGTATGAAGCCACTTATACTTTTCAGGATGAAACTTCAGAGAATGTAACAACAGAGGATGAAAGCTGGGCGTTAAAGCTTCTCGAAGAATGCGCCAAAGAGAATGAGACAGAGCATGCCCTACAAACCAGAGTGAACGGTGTTCCCCAAGTAAAAAAAGCACTTAAACAGGTATCAAATACCCGGGAGGAGAAAACCTCCAGCGCTTTAAATTCAGAACAGAACTACATAGACAGCCTCCTAAGAACGACTGCAGCAAATTCTGTCGCGCAGATTGATGCACCTTTTAGTTCAAAAGGTGAACAGAAGAAACCCGGGTTGAAGTTAAAAGACGCGTTTATATACGAACAGTTTAACCTGCAACACAACCATCCTGGTCTGCGCTCATCTGAACGCAGTAATCTGTCGTTCTGGATATTTCTATCCATTTCCAGCGCACTGACACTGTGTTCGCTGCTATTGATCAGTCAGTTTATGTAGTGCCGCCAGGTTGATGACGTAAGGCCAACGCTTCCGTTTATCAACCAGGCAAAACTTTCCCTCACTATAACCGACGGGTAAACCCTGTTGGTCTGTCTTTATTACGCGATTCACAAAAAAACAACTAAGCTTAATATTGACGTGTTTTTTAAAAACATTTTGAACCATTTCTACGTTCAGTACGACAAACAACTACAATTAAACCACTGACAGGAAATAAACTCATGAAAAAACATACATTTATTCAAACAATCCAAACTTCGGTACTAACCCTTTTTATGTTAATATCTTCGCATTCATTTTCTGCTGGCTATCTGAAAATAGGTGACATCAAAGGAGAATCCACCGATAGAGCAGAACCAGAAGAAACACTTAAGGTTAAACCTAAACAAGAAAAACCTGCTTCATTACTTTTACCGGCCATTCAAAACGCAAGGTCGGTCGAGAAGGAAGCCCCCCCACGTACCCGAAAAGGAAAAGTAGAAGCCACCTGGAAAATTGAAGAAGGCGAGAAGTAATTTTCACCGGCATTGCCACCAAGTATCTGATGATGCAACAGGCAATGCCGGTTTAAGGCACCTTAACACTCAGAGGTCAACCCATGCGGTCAACTAAAATTCGATCCTATTGCTCATATCTTTTGATAGGACTGAACGTGATCGCACCTGGCAAACG
>JBFHPN010000192.1:0-5120 GCA_041592735.1 Oleiphilaceae bacterium
AATTCTTGAGCAGCCGTTTCAAGTCGATCTCCAATGCTATCAAAGGTGAATAATTATGTCGCTTAGCCAAATTTTTGATATCGCAGGTAGCGGCATGGCCGCACAATCCATCCGCTTGAATACCACGGCCAGTAATATTGCCAATGCCGAGACGGCGAGCAGCAGTACCGGAGATGTTTATCGGGCACGTAAACCAGTATTTGCCGCGGTTCAGCAAGATGTGTTGCGAGAAGCCATGGGGCAAGCACTTGGACAGGAAACACCTGAAGCCACGGGTGTGATGGTAAAAGGAATTGTGGAAAGTGATGCGCCCCTTGAAATGCGCTATCAACCCGATCATCCGCAAGCAAATGAGCAAGGTTATGTCTTTTATCCGAATGTCAATGTCGTAGAAGAAATGGCCGATATGATGTCTGCTTCACGCAGCTTTCAAACCAATGTCGAAATCATGGATGCCGCAAAAACCATGATGCAGCGCTTATTAACACTGGGTCAGTAGGAGAAAACACATGTCAGAAATCAATACCCAGTCTGTTAACGATATCTTATCTGATTATCGCTTTGAGCCCAAAACCAAAACATCAGGCTCGAATGAGTTGGGCAAAAATGAATTTATGAAGCTGATGATTGCCCAGTTGGAAAATCAGAATCCATTAGATCCTCAGGATAATGGTGCGTTTATATCTCAGTTGGCGGAATTCAGCTCGTTACAGGAAATGCAGGGGATTTCTGCCTCGGTAAATAACTTTACCAATCAGTTCCGATCCAGTCAGGCCTTGCAGGCTTCGGCGATGGTCGGACGATCAGTACTGGTACCGGCAAGCAGTTCTCCGTTGAGTCCGGGGGGGACGATCAGTGGCATGGTTGATCTGAAAAGCAGCACGGGTTCGCTCAATATCAGTATTTTCAATGGTTCTGGCGAGCTGGTAAATCAATTTAATTTGGGGCAACAAGCTGCCGGTACAGTGCCCTTCGTGTGGGATGGAACCAACAGTAAAGGCGAACAAATGCCGTTTGATACCTATAAAATTAAAGCTCAGGCAACCCAGAATGGAACAAGCACTCAGTTAAGCACCCTGCTTTCAGCAAATGTTAACAGTGTGTCGATTGGGCAGAAGGGCGGTATTTCCCTTAACCTTTCGGGGATGGGTACCATGCCTTTAGAGCAAGTACGTGAAATTAATTAACGCAGTGAAGTCATAAGGTTCTATCAGATCGCTACGAACAGCAGTACTCAAAAAGCATCTGACAATATAACGAAATAAAGAGGTGTGTCATGCCGTTTAATGTTGCATTGAGTGGGTTAAGAGCATCTTCCATTGATCTGGAAGTAACGGGTAACAATATTGCCAACGCCAGCACGGTTGGTTTTAAGCGATCACGCACAGAATTCGGAGATGTCTACTCCAATAGTTTTTTTGGGGGTGGCGACACGAATTCCGGTGATGGTGTCGGGGTTCAAAAGGTGCGACAAATGCACAGCCAGGGTAATGTAGCCTTCACGGACAGCAATCTTGATCTGGCTATCTCTGGTGACGGATTTTTTGTATTGAGCGACCGGGGCGAGGCCAAATACTCAAGAGCCGGTCAGTTTGGTGTGAACAAAGATGGATATCTGGTAAATAACACCGGTATGCGTGTGCAAGGCTTCACCGCTAATGCGGCAGGAACTGTTTCTGGTGTTTTAGGCGATCTGGTGGTTGATTCTAATGATTTACCACCGGTGAGAACCACGAGCGTCATTGCGGCCTTTAACTTAAATTCAGCGGAACCTGTGTTGTCCCAGAGCGGTACCACAGTGGATACTAACGGTGCAAGTATTGGGGTGGCTCAGGCGGGTGCACAAAACGGCTACCCATCTCAGACCTTTAACTTAATCTCGCCAACCGGTGCAACCACGCAAATAACCACTGCTGCCAATGCCACCGCCGGGGCGATTGCTTCACAGCTCAGTTTGTCGGATGGTGTTATAGCTTCAGCTACCACCACGGCATCGATTCCGGTTTCAGGCTTCAATAATGCCTCCGGCACAATGAGTGTCAGTCTGAATGGTGTTCGTTTCCAGCCAACCGGTGCAACGCCTGCCTTACAGCTGGCCGATTTGGGTACACGTATTAATGCTTCGGCACTGGTAGGTGTAACGGCAGTGACAGATACCAATGGGGATTTGCGTATCATTCAGGATCAGGGTGCGAACTTGTTATTTGGATTTGCTGGCGATGTTGCGGATAGTTTTGATATTGCGGGAACCGATGCAGCAACTACCACGGTTTCCCTAACGAATACCCAGACTCAGGGAACTATCGGCGGTACCGTGAATATTGTATTGGATGAGGCCTATACCATGAGCAATGGTAGTGCTACAACGCCCTTAATCAGTACCTTTGTGGGCCAGCCCTTCATTAATAATCAGTTTTCACCCACTGACCCCTCTACCTATAATCACGCAACCTCTACGACTATTTTTGACAGCTTGGGCAACTCCCATGTCATGACGAAGTATTTTGTGAAGCAAAATTCATCGGTCAGCGGCAATAACACCTGGCAGATGCATGTACAGATAGATAATCAGGATGTAGGAGATCCTCTTATCGGGACACAGCCTTCCAGAGCAACCTACAACCTGGTATTTAATGAAGATGGTTCGTTGAACGAAATTCTTTCTGACAATATTCTGATCTCAAATTGGGATCCGCTAGATGAAAGCGGACGGCCAAATGGCTCAGCTCGCCCTTTAAATGTGGTTGATGGCGGGGTTCTGCCAATTCCTAATCCACCCACCAGTTCAAATTTTGAAATTGATGTTTCATCATTGACTCAATTTGGCAGCTCTTTTGCAGTGAATGATCTGCGACAGAACGGATTTACCACCGGGCGGCTGGTTGGTTTGGATATTGATGGTTCGGGGTTGTTGTTATCCCGTTATTCAAATGGCCAATCATTGGTCTTGGGGCAGGTGGCATTGGCGAACTTTAATGACCGTGAAGGGCTTGCTCCCAGTGGCGATACCACTTGGGTACAGACCTTTGCTTCGGGCGACCCGATTATCGGTGCGCCAGGCACAGCCTCGCTGGGCTCCCTGACATCCTCTGCGGTAGAGCAGTCTAACGTGGACCTGTCGAGTGAATTGGTAAACCTGATCATTGCTCAGCGTAATTATCAGGCGAACTCGAAAACCATCGAAACAGCCAATACAGTTCAGCAAACAATCCTGAATATTTAATACGAGGTAACGCGGGATGGATAAAGCATTATTTATCGCCATGAGTGGCGCCAAGCAAACAATGCTGGCACAACGTGCACATGCCAATAATTTGGCGAATGTGAAGACCACAGGTTTTAAAGAAGACTTTACCCAGGCCCGCAGTATGCCCGTTTACGGAGAGCACTTTCCAACCCGTGCCTACGCGATGACCGAGCGCCCGGGCACTAACTTTGAAGCAGGCCCTCTGATGCAGACCGGTAACAATATGGATGTTGCAATTAAAGGCGACGGCTGGTTGGCCGTGCAGGCGGAAGATGGTACTGAGGCCTACACGCGCGCGGGGGATTTGCATGTAGATATTAATGGTCAGCTTAGAACGGGCAAAGGTTTGCCTGTTTTAGGAAATGGCGGCCCGATTGTTCTGCCGCCTTCTTCCCGTGTGGAAATCGGAGCCGATGGCACCATTTCTGTTTTACCTTTGGGAGCTGATGCAGTAGGCCTGGCGCAAATAGATCGTTTGCGTCTAGTGAATCCGGATCCTGCGGATCTGGAAAAAAAAGAAGATGGTCTCATTCATCTCAAACAGGGTGTTGCTCAGCCAGCCTTTGATCCCACACTTCAAGTAGAGTCAGGTTTCTTAGAAGGTTCCAACGTAAATGCGGTGTCTGCTTTAACAGATATCTTGTCTTTATCCCGTCAATATGAGCTTCAAGTAAAATTAATGAGTCAGGCAGATCAAATTTCTCAATCAACGGCACGCTTGTTGCAGTTCTCTTAATGTGATCTGAAAAACGCCAAAAAAGCGGCATGAACTTTCTGCTTTTTGCGCGTTAGGTTCCTCTCAACAGTATTCGAAGCACAGCTCGCGAAGCGTGAGGTCTGCGTCAGATCACCTAAAGTCCATGTGACTTGGATTTGATAGAAGATTTTACTTCGGGAGACGCATTATGCATCCAGCTTTATATGTCAGCAAAACGGGTTTGAGTGCTCAAGATATGGCACTCACCACGATTTCCAACAACCTGGCAAATTCCAGTACCGTCGGTTTTAAACGTGATGAAGCGGTTTTTCAGGATTTGCTCTATCAAATCAAACGTGAACCCGGTGGCTTAAATTCTCAGAATTCTCAATTGCCGTCTGGATTGCAGTTAGGAACCGGTGTGCGTATTGAAGGTACCACCAAACAGTTTACTCAAGGCTCCTTACAAGTGACCGATCAGGCGCTGGATATTGCCGTGAACGGACGTGGTTTTTTCCAGATTCTATTGCCGGACGGGAGTACAACGTATACCCGGGATGGCCAGTTCCAGATTAATTCAGATGGCCAGGTGGTAACCGCGGGGGGAAATCTTCTGCAGCCTGCCATTACGATTCCGAATAATGCCTCGTCAATCACTATCGGAGAAGACGGTATCGTCACTGCTTCCTTGCGCGATGATACCGGTGTGCAGCAAATCGGCCAGATTACTACCGTTGATTTTATCAATCCCCAGGGCTTGAAATCAGTGGGTAATAACTTGTACAGAGAAACGCAAGCCAGCGGTAATCCTCAGGGGGGCACTCCTGGCATAGGCGGATATGGTGAGCTGAAACAAGGCATGCTTGAACAATCCAATGTTGATACGGTCAAAGAACTGGTCGACATGATTACCGTTCAACGGGCCTATGAGATGAATTCTAAAGTGGTGTCGACAGCGGATCAAATGCTGCAATACATCGGACAGAATCTGTAAAACGCTTTGCTGTCAGTGAGAACGCGCCAGGTAATTGAGTGGTAATCAGCTAAGTCGTAAATGAACAGGTGGTGAACATGTATAGGTTTCATAGTAATGCATTTCTAAAGTCCGGGCAGGCGTCAAGACAACTTGGTGTGGCGCTATTGTGTCTGTTACTGGGTGCCTGCAGTGCAATGACG
>JBFHPN010000193.1:0-5071 GCA_041592735.1 Oleiphilaceae bacterium
TAATGATGAACCCGGAATTCTCTGTGAAATGGGAATCGCTGCGTCTCGAGAGGCCTTGAAGAATGCCAATAAAACACCAGAAGATATCGATGCAGTGATTGTTGCGTGCTCCAATTTGCAGCGTGCATATCCTGCCATTTCAATTGAATTACAACATTATCTGGGCATTAATGGTTTTGCTTACGATATGAACGTGGCTTGTTCCTCTGCAACGTTTGGCATTCAGGCTGCCTTGAATGCCGTGCAGACGGGGACCGCAAAAGCCGTTTTATTAGTGAACCCTGAAATATGCACTGCACATCTGAATTTCAGAGATCGGGACAGTCACTTTATTTTTGGCGATGTGTGCACGGCTGTCATCATTGAACGGCAGGAAGATGTCAAGATTGACGGCGCCTTCGAGGTGTTGAGCGCCAAATTAAAAACAGCTTTTTCCAATAACATTCGCAATAATTTCGGCTTTTTGAATCGATGCGCACCCGGTTCAGAAAATGCCAGTGATAAACTCTTTGTTCAGCAAGGTCGAAAAGTCTTTAAGGAAGTGTCTCCACTGGTCGCAGAAATGATCATTGAACATCTGGGTGAAAATAATATCGGCCCGGAACAGCTCAAACAGATGTGGTTGCATCAGGCTAATCTGAATATGAACCAATTGATCGCTAAACGCGTATTAGGAAGACCTGCCGAGGATCACGAAGCGCCGGTCATACTCGATGAATATGCAAATACCAGCTCAGCAGGTTCGATTATTGCTTTTCATAAGAATAGGCATAAATTGAAAACCGGTGATCTGGGCGTCATTTGCTCATTTGGTGCAGGTTACTCTGTCGGGAATATTATTCTTCGCAAACTGCAATAAATTGTTTAATGAAACCGTCTGAGTTTTTACGGCGCAGCCGGATAGAGAATTCGTTTTCACACTAAGATAAAGGTAAAAGATACAATAATGACACGCTTACAGAGCTTTATCTGGCCAGAAAAGATAAAAGTATTACTATGCCTGGCGGTTTATCTATCTTTGAGTGCTCAAACCCTATTGGCACAGGAAGTATCTGATAATGTAAATAACCCGTCTGAATTCTCTTTGTCACACCCCAGTGATCGTATTGAATCTTTTAACAGGATGGTATTCTCATTCAATGACAGGGCTGATCAATATCTACTGAAGCCTGTTGCCAAGACCTATCGTTTTATAACTCCCGGTATTGTTGATAAAGGTATTACCAATTTCTTTAATAATCTGGATGACATAGAAACCTTTATCAATTCGATCTTTCAGTTCAAATTCCATAATGCCATTGTGACCCTAAATCGGGTGATTTATAACACAACCTTTGGTTTGGGTGGTTTTTTCGACGTCGCAACCGGTTTCGGATTAAATAACGATGAAGAGGACTTTGGACAAACGCTAGGATACTGGGGGTATGAAGAATCCACTTATCTCGTTCTACCCTTTTTAGGGCCTTCTACGGTGAGAGATTTTTCAGGTATCGTGATTGATTCATTTCTAGATCCTATCGCTTACGAAGAGGACATCCACCGTGATACGCGTTTGGCCGCTACGGGTTTAAAGATTGTTGATCTCAGAGCAGATCTTCTGGCAGCAGAAAACCTTCGACTTTCCTCTGACCGTTATGCATTCATTCGTAATGCTTTCCTGCAAAACAGAAATTACATGATCAATGATGGTGTTGTTGATGATCCTTTTGCGAATGATGAAATTAATTACGATGATTTTTAAGTTCAACATACTGTGTATTTATCGTAATTGAAAAACCTTAGTGACTAACAAAAAAACACACATCTCCAACCTAGTTCTACACTAGAAATGTCCAATTCATCTAAGCTATATCTATATAGATATAGCTGTGGATGTTTACTGTGACAGAGCAAATAGTTAATCAACATAAATTAAGAATGCAACAGGCAAACTCGTATTCAGAGTGGAAGGAGGCTGCGCAAGCCCTTGATTCCATTGAGTATAAGGATATCTGGAAACAGACGGTTGCATCAGATATTTACAATTACGAGCTTCTCAGTGACCGGCTGGCTACGCTTCGCACCCATAAAGAAAAAGGTGAAATTGATCTTCTTGCAAGAGCTTTGCGTGAAGGCTTGCATCACGATTTAGGTAATATGGGTGATATACGTCTTTATCAGGAATGTAATTTCGGAACCAAACAACTGATAGAAGATTATGTCACTGAAGTATGTGACTGTATTAATTACCTCGGGCAGCGTGAATGCAAAACGATGCCTGCCAATAAGCGTTTAGACTTTTTCAAAGATGTGCTTTTGAGCTTTGGTCGACCAGCCTTACTTTTGAGTGGAGGTGCTTCCTTAGGTATTTTTCACATGGGGGTTGTCAAAGCGCTATGGGAGCATAACTTATTGCCACAAGTTATTACGGGTTCCAGCGCCGGCTCAATTATCGCAGCGGCACTGGGGACTCATACCGATAGTGAAATCCCTTCGCTATTTGATCCCAATGCGCATAGCATGAAAGCCTGGCGTTGGATGGGTTTACTAAACGGTATTCAGGGCAAAGGATTCATGGATCAGAAACAGCTGCAAGACTATATTCGCAGTTACGTAGGGGAATATACCCTGCAAGAAGCTTATGAGCGCACCGGGCGAAGCATTAATATCACTGTTTCACCCGTTCAGCATCATCAAAAAGAACGTTTACTGTGTGGTTATACCTCTCCTTATATTCTTACGTGGAGTGCTGCGCTGGCAAGTTGTGCCGTGCCTGCTATTTTCCCACCGGTTAAACTGCTCAAAAAAGATGAGAACGGACATAATGTTCCCTACATGCCGCGCTTGAGATGGGTAGATGGCAGCGTGGTGAGTGATCTGCCAATTGAACGATTAATGCATTTATATGATGTTAACTACAGTATCGTTAGTCAGACAAACCCGCATGTAGTGCCGTTCCTTGATCAAACCAGACAGGTAAAACGCCATAAACCAAATAACTTTCCGATGTCTATTATTAAGGCAGAAGCTAAATTTCACGGTCAGGCGATCTTCGATTATTTAAGAAAACATACTAAGTCACAGATTTTAAGGCAGATTTCAGGGCAAGCGTATACCATGATGTCGCAGAATTATTATGGTGATGTCACTATTTCGCCTAAGTATAAGTTAAACCATTATTTTAAGATTTTAAGTAACCCGACACCTGAACTAATCAGAGAGTTAATGCTGGAAGGTGAAAGAGCTACCTGGCCGAAAATCGCAATGATCCGAACGCATGCAAAGATCAGCAAGACCTTAGAGAATAATATTGCGCGATTAAAAAATGATGTGCGAAGACGAAGAGGCAATCTGAAGCTGGTGCTATAACGTTATATTTGGCTGCGCTCGGCGGCTTACCGAGCGCAGTTGACAGTCAAATATAATTACGTGCTAACTGTTGATTAAAGCAGTGGTTGTAGTTTTGGCCAAATAAGATTGGCTAGTTTTCTTGAGCCCTCTGTAGTGGGGTGAATGCCATCAATGATGATATTGCTATCCTTGATGGTAGAGCGTGGATCAACAAACTGGCAGTTGGCAGCGCTATATCTGCACGCCTGAGAGAGGCGCATGTCGCCGTAATCTACGGCTTCTTCCATGCTATCTAATAGGAAAAGACCATTCTTGGTATAGTAATAACCGAGATAAATGACATTATCGACACCATCGGCATGCATTTTATTCAGCAGGTTAACGGCATCCACATAGATATCATCAATATAGTTTTTACAGGTAGAGCTTAGTCGACCGAATTGGTACCACTGTGTTTTGCAATTGTAGGGATCGAAAAGTGCAATAGCAGGAATCAGTATGTCGTTACCACCGCCATCCATCACAATGGTTTCAATGTTCGGATTATCACGCTTAGCAATCTCATATTGAGTATAGATATCCGTCGCAATTATGCCGCCTTTCAGTTCAGCGCCTGAGATGGTATAGCGGCGGAAAGTTTCTCCAGCATAACTTTCAAGAAAATCCTGAAGTTTGCCAGATAAGGCAAAGATCGAATCACCAATGGTGACTACTTGATTATTGTCGGCATTGGAAACTCTGTCATTACTAGCCAGGCCACCAATACCACCACAACCAGTCAGTGTGGCGGATACCAGCAATACAGCAGCAACCTTTTTTGAAATGATCATTTTAAAATGAACGGATTTGTAGAGTAGAGTAGTTATTTTCATGTGTTGTCCTTTTATTTTTGTTTTGACTGTCACAGGAAATATAACATTTTTTTAAGAAAAATAACTGTGAGGTGTTCCTTATTTGGCATCTGCATTTTTGAGAAAAAAATAATCATATAAAGACACCCACCATTTTTTATCTTTTCTTTTTATCGTGACACCCACTTTACCGCTTGACATCTACGTTTAAAGGAGGGAAGCTTTAGCTGTATATCTAACCAGTATATTAAAAGGAGATTATGTCATGGCCAAAGCAAGGAGTGCTCAGGTGTCATTAGATGCAACATCTTACTATCATTGTGTTTCGCGCTGTGTGAGACGAAGTTTTTTATGTGGAGTGGACAGTTACAGCGGCCAAAATTATGAGCATCGCAGGCAATGGGTTGAAGATAGGCTCTATAAGCTGGTCGGTGTATTTGCAATTGACTTATGCGCTTTTAGTGTGATGACAAATCATACTCATCTCGTGTTGCATGTCAGACGCGATCAGGCACAAAACTGGGACAGGGCAGAGGTAATAGAACGTTGGCATGCGTTATATGCGGGCAATAGACTTTCTCAGCAATACCGTTCAGGCCATCACTTAACGGATGTTGAAAATGAATGCCTTGATCAGTATGTGCAAGTCTGGCGGGAGCGTTTGCATGATATTAGCTGGTTTATGCGTAATTTGAATGAGTTCATTGCGCGTGAAGCGAATCGAGAAGATCAATGCACGGGTCGGTTTTGGGAAGGTCGTTTCAAGTCGCAAGCCTTATTGGATGATAAGGCGCTGATCGCCTGTATGGCATATGTTGATCTCAATCCTGTGCGCGCCAAAATGGCTTCTACACCTGAAGCGTCAGATCATACTTCCATACAATTACGTA
>JBFHPN010000194.1:0-5069 GCA_041592735.1 Oleiphilaceae bacterium
CACCTCTAAAGAAACGCTCAAACAAACCCTCTTCAGGATTTTCCGGATTGATGAAAGCACCCAGCGCCCGCAACTGAATTTAGCTTACAAGCCCTATGTCTTGTTGTTTGATGAATATTACACCGATCTATATCGCATTTCCGAAGCCCAGGAGCGCATGCAGAACGCCGATAAAATAGTCTTTATTGGCACCTCCTTTAGTGTAAATATCACGCAAATGGCTTTGCAGACTGCCATGAGTAATGAGATTCCTATCGAGGTGGTAGATCCACTTCCGGTCCGGCTGCCTTACACACGCGTGACCTATCATACAATGAAAGCATCGGACTATATTAAGCGGTTCAAGTAAGCCAATATCATCACCCATCGCTTAAGCTCTATCGCAATCGTTTCTTGTTTTATAGCTGACAGGCTTACTATACTAGACGCAATTTTGAAGACATTGTTGCAACTGGAGCCTACTTATGCAGAACATTTCGGCCGCGGGGATCGGATTAAGATTCTTATTTGCCTTAATCCTGGTGCTTGCCACGTTTAATCCAAGTGGCTATTCCTATTTCCACTGGCTACTGGAAACGTTCACGGCCCCGACACCCTGGCTGGCACTAGCGGGCATCGTATTGATTATTGGCTGGGTTGTGTATGTCCGGGCCTCCATTCGTTCACTTGGCCCTGTTGGCCTTACGCTGTCTGCCCTGCTCGTAGCCGTGATACTCTGGGTGATGGTCGATTTGGGCATTATCAGCCTGGGCAGCACATCGTTATTAACCTGGGTGATCGAAGTCTTTTTAGCCGGGGTATTGTGCATCGGTATGAGCTGGTCACATATACGCAGACAAATGTCCGGTCAGGCCGATGTGGATGATGTCTAGGTTCTTACAGAGTTTTAATTCGCAAGCATAAGTAATTAACCTGCTTTGGCTTTATAATTCCGGATCGATGCTAGCCCTACATATGGAGAATTTATGTTAAACAAACTTACCGTCTTTGCTGCAACGGCCACCGTTCTTGCCGGTTGCATGACTTATGACCCTTATACCGGAGAAGAGAAAGTCTCCAGCGCTACCACGGGTGCAGTGATCGGTGCAGTCGCCGGTGCGGCAATTGGTGCCGCCACCTCCAGCAAGAAAGACCGCGCAAAAGGCGCCCTGATCGGTGCAGCGGCAGGCGGTGCCATTGGCGGCGGCGCGGGTTACTACATGGACAAACAGGAAGCCAAACTTCGCCATCAACTGGCTGAAACAGGCGTGAGTGTTGAACGTAACGGGGATGAAATCAAACTAATCATGCCTGGC
The DNA here is from genome assembly GCA_041592735.1 of Oleiphilaceae bacterium. Taxonomy (GTDB): domain Bacteria; phylum Pseudomonadota; class Gammaproteobacteria; order Pseudomonadales; family Oleiphilaceae; genus PZPK01. Next base: position 1,296 of record JBFHPN010000194.1, read on the forward strand.
AACATTACCTTTGAAAGTGGCAAGGCCGCTATTCAATCCGGTTTTGAACCTGTCTTGAATTCGATTGCGCTCGTACTGGAAGAATTTGATAAGACCGCCATCAAGATCGTTGGCCATACTGATTCAACAGGTTCTCTGGGTATGAATCAAACCTTAAGTGAACAGCGGGCGGATAGTGTTAAATTTGCCCTGCAATCCCGGAAAATTGCAGCAGGTCGCATTCATTCCTCGGGTGTAGGCCCTCGCTACCCTATTGCCAGCAATGATACTAAAGAAGGCCGACAACAGAATCGTCGGGTTGAATTAAGCTTATTGCCTCTGGAAACGCAATAAACCCTCTCAGTAATACGTAATACGCGCAACTTAAAACCTGAAGTGCACACAGTTCAAACATCGAACTGTGTGCAACGCCAGTTTAACTATTACTATCAGGCAATCTGAATACGTTTGGTTTGTGGTTCAACTTCACTGGCTTTGGGGATCGTCAGTTTGAGTACGCCATCCTTAAACTCGCCCTTAATATCATTTTCCGATAGACCTTTTCCAACATTAAACGAACGGCTGTAGCTACCTGTTCGGCGCTCTCTGCGAATAACCACCCCTTCTTTTTTCTCTTCAGAGCTTTCGTCATGCGATGCACGTAGGGTCAGCATGCCATTGTTTAACTCAACATGAATATCTTCTTTTTTAATGCCGGGCAATTCTGCGCTGATGGCATAATGCTTTTCATTTTCTTCAATATCCACCCGCGGAATTAGAAAACCGGAATTTGCCTCTGCGTTCTGACGTATAGAAGGAAAAAAATCATCGAAGATGGAATCAAATGTTCGTGGTAATAAGCTCATAGTTCACTCCTGAATAATCATAAAATATTAAAATCTTATTTTTACAACGTTTACAATGAGCAGTGGATCCTCTGCATACTCAATAAATATGTTCGCCCCAATTAATTTTCAATTGCCTACCTACAAATATTTTTTTCAATTCTTTCCGTAACAGACTTATATCAATTCTCTGCAATTCTTAACCCTCCTATCCTGGAAGTGTGTGCTAAACTTAAGCTTTATCTTTTTGTATAGGCTGTATATGGCAAAAGCTCCTTTGGTTATCCGCGATAAAACGGTGTTTGATGGTCGCGTGGTTAAATCCTTCCTCAAGTTCATTATTATCTACTGGTTTAAATTACGCGGCTGGAAAACAACACCCTCCGCGCCTGAAGGCGCAGGCATCACCATCGCTGCACCGCATACCTCCAACTGGGATATCATCTATGCCCTGGGTGCGGCCATCATTAACGATGTAAAAATATATTTCTCCATCAAGGAAAGCTGGTGTCGAGTACCCGTGATTGGCGCGTTGATCATGTGGTTCGGCGCTATTCCGATCAATAGATCAGGGAATGGACAAGGCCAGGTCAAACTTATTAAGGCCTTTGTCGAGCGTCACCGAAACGAACGGATTTTCTTTTTGTTCACGCCAGAAGGCACCCGCGGCAAAGTAGACAAGTGGAAAACCGGTTTTTACCATGTGGCCGAGGAAACCGGTCTGCCGATCTTTCTGGCACAAGTCGATTACCGAACCAAAACTTCCGGGGTGTTTCATTCCTATCAATTGAGCGGCAATAAAGATGCAGATATAAAAGCCATTCAAGCATCTTATTCACGGATCTGTGGCCGTTATCCACAAGATCAGTACCCACCTTACACTGGGCCACTACCAAGCATTTCTGAAAAAGAAGCGGCTATCATGAAGGCGATTTACTCTTTAAAAGAAGCGGCAACACAGGCAGAAATAGCCGCTAAAACCAAGTTTGAATCCTTGAGTTCAGATATGCTCGACTACCTGATTGAGAAAGGCATTCTTGAAAAAGTGATCGTCTTGAAAGATGGCAAGCAGGTCTCTACATACCGACTCACCATTTCCGGTAATGGCTGTTTATTGCATTTAACACCCTCGCTTAGCCATTAACGGGCAATAGCATTGCAAGCATGCGATTGCAATTTGATACGCTCACTAATCTACTAACTAAACATCAAGCCATCTGGAAAACGCCTGTTTTCCAGATGCAACCCAACCTCCAATCCATTCAAAATAGCTCTCTTCAACATTTTTTAAGTCAATTAAGTGACGACGAAATTGAGCACTTACAGGCTAACGATCAGGCCTTACTCGATCGACTGAGCCCGTTTTTTCCAGATGCCTCGACTTTATCTGCCTGCATTCACTTTCCGCCGACACAACAGGCATCCGCCTTTGCACCACCCAAGTTCTGGAATACAGATATACCAGGCCGCAAAGAACAACAAATTTTAGCGTTTACAGAAGCCTTAGGCGCTGTAAATCATTCGCTTCTGGAATGGTGCTGCGGGAAACAACATTTAAGTCGGCTATTGGCCGAGGTGCATCAGCAAGAAGCGCTAGGGCTGGATATTGATTCCGCTTTAATCAAACAGGCGCGTAGCTTAGCCGATAAGCGCCATTTACAGGGCCAGGTTGTCAGCCATTGCTGTGATGTGTTTTCGGATCAGGCTGAAACCCTGATCACCTCATCTCAACACCTGCTCGCCCTTCATGCCTGCGGTGGTTTACATACCCGGCTGTTGCAACTGGGCGCCAAACAAGGCGTACCCAGAATAAGTTTTTCGCCATGCTGTTATCATCGGTTCAACGATAGCGACAATTATCAAGCCCTATCGCAGGCCGGAAAGGCCAGCAATTTAAGCATCAACCAGGAAGGATTGCGCTTAGCCGTAAGGGAAACGCAAACCGCCACAAACGCAGAAACCGTGAAACGTAAAACCCTTCAAAGCTGGCGGCTTGGCTTTGATTGCCTGCAACGGGAGGTTCGCCAATCCGACAGTTATTTAACCTTACCCTCCTTCAGCCATACGATTCTACAAGCCGGGTTTGAACACTTTTGCAGGCAGGCTGCCGAACTAAAACAACTGGAATTGCCCCACTCGCTCGACTTTGCGCATTATCTCCAGCAAGGCGAACGTCGTTTTGACCACTATCAACGCTTGGAATTACTCAGAATGGCCTTTCGTCGTGCGTTGGAATGCTGGCTGGTTCTGGATAAGGCCCTGTTTCTGGAGGAAGTGGGCTATCACTGCGAAATAAGCACTTTTTGTGCAGCATCAGTTACCCCCAGAAATCTTCTGGTGAACGCGACCCGTTCATATGCTTGACAACTGCCCTGCACCACTCCGCCAGGAATAAGCATCTAATTACCTGGTGTAATCAGGCTACCCACAAGCGAGTAAAGTGCTTTAACTGTGTAACTTTAAGAACATAAGTAACGCTAATCATTGATACAAAAACAACAAATCGACTAAATACCGTGACAATTCTTTTCTTACATTCCATTTCCGATAGGCTAAGATGTTAACTGTACAAAAAACAAACTAAAAAAACAGACTGGAGGTGCAGTATGCGACTCTTACACACTGCTGAATTGGAAGCCACGCTAGAACCCTTAAACACGCTGTTCACAGAGTCCTGTGCGGATGTGTTTATTTCATTAAATTGCGATGTTTATAAAATCGAAGGGGAGCGGCCTAATTTAGATGCGCCCTGCGTCTTCATCGATGCCTCCTCAGAAGACATAACGCTGACCCTGCTATTGAGAGGGCCACTTAACTTCCTGAAAAAAACCTATCCCATGCAAAATGCTTTGGAGTCGTTTCAAACAGAGGCACTTTATGACTGGCTGTCTGAACTGGCCAACCGTTTTATGGGCGATCTCAAAAATAAATTAATCCCCTTTGATCACAC
>JBFHPN010000195.1:0-5063 GCA_041592735.1 Oleiphilaceae bacterium
AGCACCCAGGCTAACCCTGGTCATGCCTATACCAGCGCTGGAAATTACACCGTCACCCTGACGGTGACCGATAATCAAGGTGCCAGTGCTTCAGCGAGTGAAAGCGTGACGATCAATTCGATCACTAATCCCGGTGAGCAGCTGAATGAAACCAACCTTTCAGGTGCCAGTGGTTCATCGCAGTATTTTACTTTGAATGTACCGGCGGGGGCATCCAATCTGGTCTTTGCCATGTCCGGTGGCTCGGGTGATGCGGATTTATATGTCCGTTTCGGCTCTCAGCCAACGACCTCTTCCTACGACTGCCGCCCTTATAAGGGAGGAAATGCCGAAAGCTGCCCCATTTCTCCCGTTCAGACCGGCACCTACTATGTGATGATTCGTGGTTATTCTGCCTATTCCGGTGTGACCTTGATCGGAACTTATGATGGTGGCACACCCGGAGGTAACGATGCGCCTGAAGCCGTCATTGCCAATGGCCCATTTTCGGCTGTGGCAGGTCAGAGTATTGCCTTCAGCAGTGCAGGCTCGAATGATCCGGATGGCTCGATTTCCAGTTACAGCTGGAATTTCGGCGATGGTTCAGGGAGCAGCGCGGCGAATCCTTCTCATGTGTATCAGAACGCCGGGGCTTATACGATCACCTTGACGGTTACTGATAACGATGGTGCGGCCAGCCAGGCGTCCTCTGTGGCGACGATTACAGCCGCGAGTTCAGGTTTTGTGGTCAGCTCTCATTATTACGACAAAGGCAGCTTTGACTATAACTACACCAATTACGATGCGGCATTCAGTGATAACTACTCGGATACCGATGTGGAAATTCATTCTTATATCGTGGTGAATTTTAATGAAAGTGTCCGCGCCTCTAGCATCAATTCCAATGCGATTACGGTGAAGCGTTTGAATATGGCGGATACCGCTGCCAACAAACAGAACCGGATTACCGGAACCTTCGAGCTGGTGTCTCCCACACAGGCGATCTTTAAGCCGGATGTTGAATACTACATGAACGAGGGAGGTGTCTTTGACTGGAATAATCCGAACTGGAATGGTTTGAAACCGAACTACCAGTATTCTGTGCAACTCTCCAGCAGTATCAAAAATACCGCCGGTGAAAGCCTGGCGCAGAATGATAATGCCTCTTGGGTATTCCAGACCATTGATAATGATTATGGTTTGTACTGGTTTAAAGATGGTTTTACCGCCATGAAATATGTGCCGGGTCGTCCTGTGCCATTGGATTTCTACAATCCAAACAAACCAACGCATATATACGGGCATGGCTGGGCAAAAACATCTGTGCACCTCCAGGAAGGCCAGTTGCGTGATTATCGTCGTGAGCCGATGACGATGCGCCCGGGTAGTATGTATCCTTCGCAGGAAGCGGTGGATATGGTGGACATCTGGAAAGATCCATCTAAAAACTATGAAGGCAAGGCGTGGAACTTCGGGATTGTTTACTGGAATCAGTTTGCTGATGACGATTATGCCAATCTCTCCAAACCGCAAATGGCAGAAGCGAAAATCTGGAGTACTGATGGCCGCAACGATATGAGTTATGCTATTCGCAAATGGAACGGTTCCAGCTGGTCACAGGATCATGTCGAAACCCATGCTCCGATGAAGCCGGTCACTGTGATACTCGCGGATGCGCTGATCTCTGCCATTGAGGGTGCAAATGTGGGAGGCTTGCGGTTCTCAGGTAATTCATTGGGTAATCAGATTATTACCGGTATGAGTTATATCCTGAAAAAGGAATATGCGGAAGGGCGCGTCAGTGCCAACCTGTTCCCAAGTCGCCTCGCGCTGCTTGACCCGTATTGGCGTGACGGCGCTTTGCAGGATAGCTGGACGACCAATCATCCTGCTTATGTCGATTTGGGCGCTTCAAATGATTCAGCCGGGAATATGACCTATAAGATCGTCAAGGATCTGATTGAGTTTGCAGATAATGATCCGAATGTTTCCTTTGTGGGTGAATATTACGATACTTCACGCACCACCGATGGCAGTTTCTTTGGACAGGCGTTTGGTGATCGTAACCAGCAGCAACGCGATATTATGGCGATCATCTATCAGCAGGCAAGCTGGATTGCCGGCAATGAAGGCGATAGAAATTACTATGGGCATAGACATGTCTACGGTCGTTACTGGTATCAGTGGACTTACGCCTTCCCGCCACCTGCTACAGGCTTCTCTGCCAGTTCTCCTGATGCGGTGATCCGAAATAATATGAATTATTATAAAAACACCAAGATACGTTATTCCATTAGCGCAGGTGGTAATACGCCGAGCCCGGTGGATGATAACTATTCATTGATTTCAGGTAGCAGTTGGCAGCCTTAAACTATCGTGCTGTAAATCTTAAAAGCCAGGGTCTTACCTGGCTTTTTTAATATCTGAAGATTAATGCAGGTGCTCAGCGGCGTAGAGGGTATTTTCCATTAGTGTTGCAACCGTCATCGGGCCGACACCACCGGGTACCGGGGTGATCCAGCCAGCGCGTTCTGCTGCACGTTCAAACTCGATATCGCCAACCAGTTTTCCATTGTCCAGTCGGTTAATGCCGACATCGATAACAATAGCCCCAGGTTTAATCCATTCCCCTTTGACCAGCCCAGGTTTGCCCGCCGCCACCACCAGAATATCGGCCTGGGCGATTTTTTCGGGAAGGTTCTGGGTAAAACGATGTGTGGTAGTGACGGTAGCGCCCGCCAGAAGAAGCTCCAGGCCCATCGGTCTGCCAACGATATTGGAAGCGCCGACAATCACCGCGTCTTTGCCTTTTATTGTTTGTCCTGTGCTTTCAAGCAGCGTCATAATGCCTTTGGGGGTGCAGGAGCGCAGCAGGGGAATGCGCTGGGCAAGGCGGCCAACGTTAAATGGATGAAAACCATCGACATCCTTATCTGGTTTTATACGTTCCAGCAGGCGCTCACTGTTCAGGTGTTTTGGCAGGGGTAATTGCACCAATATGCCATCAATTTCCTGATCAGCATTATATTGATCAATTAAAGTTTCCAACTCTTCCTGTGTGGTGGATTCAGGCAGTGTCAGTGTTTCAGATTTGAAGCCAACCTGCTCGCATGCGTTGGTTTTGTTGCGGACATAGACTTCAGACGCGGGATCAGCGCCAACCAGGATGACCACGAGCCCAGGGGGTCGTTTTCCTTGCTTCAGACGTTCGTTCACACTTTCAGCGACGCGTGCTTTAAGTTGTGCTGAAATGGTTTTTCCATCGATCAGAATTGCTGTCATGCCTCAAGTCTCTTGCCTTATTTTTAAGGCGCGCATTTTCTCATGCCGAACTATGAATAAAAAGTTAAAAGCAAAAAAAACTGAGATTTTTAAATTTTAAAAATAATAGCTGTTGACGAGCTTAAAAACCGACTGTATTATTCGCGCCATCTTTTGAAGGACAGACTTTTCGTAAGATTGTTTTTTGATTGATATGTCGGGGTATAGCGCAGTCTGGTAGCGCGCCTGCTTTGGGAGCAGGATGTCGGGAGTTCGAATCTCTCTACCCCGACCATTTTTTATCTGCACGAAAGTAGCGTAGATAATACCTTTAGGGTTCGAGCGCCCGTAGCTCAGTTGGATAGAGCAACGGCCTTCTAAGCCGTGGGTCGCAGGTTCGAATCCTGCCGGGCGCGCCATTCCATTGGATGGCCACACAAATAAGTGTGAAGTCCCGAGAAATGGTGGGCGTAGCTCAGTCGGTAGAGCTCAGGATTGTGATTCCTGCGGTCGAGGGTTCGATCCCCTTCGCCCACCCCATTTTGTTTTCTGTTTAAGCGTTAAATTGACACTGCGAAAGTGGCGGAATTGGTAGACGCGCTGGATTTAGGTTCCAGTGTCTTACGGCGTGAGAGTTCGAGTCTCTCCTTTCGCACCATGTCGGTTTTCATGGTTTAAATAGTTTCATGTTCAGTATACTGCTGATATTTAGAGCTTTTTAGCTCATCATTATTGCCCCCTCAAATACCTTTCATCGCTTTAAATGATGAAGAAATATGCGATTTGTCGCTCAATTGCATGCCAAAAGACTTGCTATCTTGCTGTACTGCTCTTAATATTCCACCCCCATTATTTTAATAGCTGGCGCATTGGGGTTTTCTCCTGTTTGTCGGCCCTTCAAAACAACTGCTAAAAATTGAGGAATGTCCATGCAAGTTTCTGTTGAAACCACGTCTCCTATTGAACGTCGAATGACGATTGGTGTCCCGGCTGAGAAAGTGGATCGAGAGGTGGCTGAGCGTCTGCAGAAGACAGCTAAAACAGTGCGTATCAATGGTTTCAGACCAGGTAAAGTGCCTGTTAATGTGGTCAAGAAGCGCTATGGGCAGGCTGTTCGTCAGGAAGTGATCGGCGAAGTAATGCGTGAGGCCTATATAGAGGCATTGACGCAAGAGAAAGAAAATCCTATTGGCTATCCGCGATTTGAGCCGAAATCTCTGGATGAAGGTAAAGATCTTGAGTTCGTTGCAATATTTGAAGTTTATCCTGAGTTAGAAATTTCTGACTTCTCAGGTATTCAATTAGAAAAACCGGAAGCTGAAATCAAAGAAAAAGATATCAAAGAAATGATTGAAGTGCTCAGAAAGCAGCATGGCACTTTGAAATCAGTGAAAAGAAAGTCAAAGAAAAAAGATCAGGTGACGATAGATTTTGTCGGCTATATGGATGGTGAGGCCTTCCAGGGCGGCACAGGAAAAAATCAGAAAATTACCCTGGGTGCAGGTCAGATGATTCCTGGATTTGAAGATGGTATCGTTGGTGCAAAAGCAGGTGAAAGCGTTACGCTTGAGCTTACCTTCCCTGAAGACTACTCAAATGAGTCCCTGGCTGGAAAGCCTGTTAAGTTTGAAGTAGAAGTGACGGCAGTTGAAGAGGTTGTGTTGCCGGAAATGGATGAAGATTTCTTTAGCAAGTACGGTGTTCACTGTAAGACGGAAGAAGACTTCAAAGCAGAAGTACTTAAAAATATGCAGCGTGAGTTGAATAACTCTATTTCAAACAAATTAAAAACCCAGCTAGTGAAAGCCTTGGGTGAGCAGAAC
>JBFHPN010000196.1:0-5056 GCA_041592735.1 Oleiphilaceae bacterium
AACTGATGCGCCACTTCGACCATGAGCAATTCCATATTCTGGTGGCCCAGCGTACGGTTAATCTCGTTAAAACGGTTTATTTCAAGCACACATACTGCAATACGCTTTGAGTTGTTTTCCTGGATAATTCGCTTTAGCGTGGTTTCAAGGCAGGTTCTATTTGGTAATTGTGTCACGCCATCCAACATAGATTTAATAAGTAATTGCCGCTCAGTCTCTTGCTTTTCTTCCTGTTCTTTCAGTTGCGCCAGCTGGGCCTGGATTCTACCTTTATGTTCAGTATGGAATCGAAATGCCAGTGCGGCATTTAAAATAAACAACTCAAGCGCAGAGCCGATTTGCATGCCGTATTCGGTTAAAAAGGTAACTGGAATGAATCCTTGTTTACTGGCCGCAGTGATGGTGGCCCCTAGCATTAACATGCCCCAGGCTACCGAATAGACCCAGGCCATTTTATTGCCTTTAAGCGCAAACACCGGCCCTATTAAAAATAAGGTGATACAACCCGGAATCACAATTAAAACGGATATCTTCAAAGAAGTCTGGCTATCCAGTAATGCAATACCTAGCAAACTAATCCAGGCTAAAAACAATAAGCCATGAAAAACCCATTTAAAGGGTGGCAGATACTCTTCTGGCTTCAGAATCTCCCGGCTGAATAACACCGAAAACAACAAACAGCTTGCCGGAAGCACCAGTAACAGAAAATGATGGACCATCGGCGTACTGGAAAAAAACACGGGGTATAATTTGGCGCGCATAATCGCAAAGAACAGCATAAATACAAACGCTGATAAGGCATAGTAGAGGTACATTCTTTCTCTTAGCGCAATAAAGATCAGCAAATTGAAAAAGATAATGACGGAAACAACACCGAAATAAATTCCGTATAATTGATCTTCTTTTCCAAGCTTCACAAACAAGGCCTGGCTTTCCCATAAATCCACCGGGAATAGCTGAGAACCTTTCGTCAAAACGCGCACATAAAAGGTACGTTTTTCCTGAGCTTTCAAGTTCAAGGGGATTAAAAAATGCGGGTGATCGATCAGCCGACTGGCATAGGGCAGACGATCACCCATTTGATAGGTCTCAATTAACTCGCCTTCGTTAAAGACATACACATCCAAATAATCTAAAAGCGGATAGCTGATATCAAGGATCTGATTGACAGGCTCATTTTGTGGATTACTGATAGTAAAGCGATACCAATAAGGCATCGGCTGGTATCCGAAATTCGCATAATCTTCCTGAAGCAGTGTCCAGCCGTCGCTGGATGAACCATAAGCCGGTCTTCGAATTTCCTCCAGGGTCATCGTTCGGCTGACATCCTGTCGATACTCAACACTGACAATGATGTTTTCTGCCCCTTCAGGCAAGCTGGTTTCTACCGCGTGAACCCTTAACCCATAGGCACAGACGAACAAAGCGCACAAAAGCGTCATAGCATTTCTTAACATGAATGTTTTGAATGCACAAAGCGATGTCATTTAGGATGCTTGCCATTAGGTTGATTATTTTTAGTCCTTTAAGCTTAGCAGTTATCCAAATAATTGCTTGGTGCTCAAAAAGGCTAAATGAATGCAAACAAATGCATGCGTGATCATGCAGTTCGTCTTATACTTTGAACGTACTCATGTTTAATAACTAAGGAGCTTTATATGAGCAGTGCCGAAGAAAGCAAACAAGCCAGAATCATCAGCGAGTTGCGTGTATTTATTCGTAAAGTGCTCAGTGAGCCGACACTTGCTGCAACCTGTATGGACATTGCCCGAGAATTAAAAGACGAACCTGATGCCACGCAGAAAATCGCTGAAAAAATCAGTTCTTCCACGATCGTGCGTATCCCGGAGGAATTGAGTGACGCAGATAAAATTTTTCTGGACATCATTCACGAAGTGCTGGATGACGAAGCGGCGCTCTATTAAGCGTTCACTGCGAAACTGGACACGTAATCAATTATTCAACAAATAAGAGACTCTGACAGCGCTTGCCAGCATCTCACTGGCATAGCACCGAGCGACTGTTTGTCCTCGTCTCGATAATTTTCATTCTGATCAAGTCTGACGACAAATGTAGTACGCATGCGAATGCGTACTTGAAACAAACCTGTCAGTGCTTATTCAGAAACATCCTTCAGACACAAGGTTTTCAATAACTTAAACGCGCTTTGTATTTCTTCAGATGAATTTGCAATCGATTTTTGTTCTTGCAGGATATCTTTGAGAATTTCTTGCGTGGTCAGCGGGTTTGCCAATACAACGCGAAACACCACGCAGGGTCTCAAGTGATATTTAATCGGTTCAAGACGGGTTCGGGAAACAAACGATAAGCCTTTTTCACGCTGAGCTTTCTGAATGAACTTGGTAATCCGATCGAGTACCGCATTGATTTTATCCATCTGGATTTCATCGGCCTGATCCAAGGCTTCACGCGCATAAAGAGGGCAGTAGCGGTAAGTAATAATATTTAATTCAGGATAACTGATTACCTCAAAATCCGGGTCTTCATCAATCATTCTGGCAAAGGCTTTTGCTTTATCAATACCCTGATCGATCAGTATTTCGTAGCCTTCTTTGGCAATAATCTTCAAGCCTGAATGAATTAACATGGCCATACCAGGTCTTGAGCCTTCAAGGGTTGTACTGCCAAGGTCCTTCGAGCCTTTCCTCACAACATATTGTGCATGATGCTCGATTGCTTTGAGTTTTTTAGGGTCTTTAAACAACACCAGCCCGCTACCCATGGGGACATAAAGCTGTTTATGAGCATCCAGCGTCACTGAGTCTGCTTTTTCTATACCCTTCAATAAGCCTTTATAACGATGAGAAAATAAAGTAGGCCCACCCCAGGCTGCGTCTATATGAAAATGCGCTTTAAATTCCCGGGCAATTTCAGCCATTTCCTCCAGGGGATCAATATTACCGGTTTCTGTCGTTCCGGCGATGCCAACGACACTCAGAATACAGATATTGTCTTTTTTGAGTTGTCGACACGTTTCTCTGAGAAGATCCAGATTGATGCGATTATCTTCATCGGTTTCTATCGCAATTAAATAGTCGCGACCAATGCCTAGTAAATCGGCTGCCTTACGGAATGAATAATGGCCGCGTTTGGAAATCACCACGGCGGCACCTTCATAGCCATAATATTTGAGCGCTCTGAATAAGCCTTCGTGTGCAACGCCTTTAAAATTCCCTTCAGGAGGTAATGCCAGGTTTCTGGCTGCCCATAATGCTGTGATATTTGCCACGGTGCCACCCGAACACATTGAGCCCAGCGCATACTCGGCATTATGCATCCAAGCCTTGTAGAACTCGGTATCCTGATTAAACACCAATCGATGGAGCATGCCCAGAACTTGTCGCTCTAAGGGGGTGAACGCTTTGGAGGTTTCCGTTTTTACCAGATTCTGATTAAGCGCAATCATAATCTTGGATAAAGGCAGCATGAAATAAGGAAGCGCCGAGGTCATGTGACCAATGAAACTAGGAGACGAGGTATGAACAGATTGAGCCACCAGCTTATCCAGCAGAAAGCGAGTATGCTCCGACACAAATATAGGCTTTTCTGGAATACGAGAATCAGAAAAGTCTTTTTCCATTTCCTGAAGGTCGTGCTCAACCGCAACAATATGCTCTTGCATAAAGCCAGCCAGGTTACTCGAAACATCCTGATCAATCCGGCTTAGGGTTGAATCTGGCGCTTCCGGTACCGTAAATACACGGTACATACTTTCAATACTGGCTTGTGCGAATTTCTGCTTTGGATATTCGGAATTTGACATACACAACTGCTAAATTAAGGCCCGTAGGGAAAAAACGAGCGCTAGTATAGTCGGTCGCTTAAAGGATAACCAGAAAAGCACCGCAATAGCGTGAAATTTGACCGCTATCCGGTGCTTAATCTAATCTTTTCCAGAAACGATATTCATTACCACTTGACCGGTGCTTCAGATGAGCCCGGGGTGCTTCTTACTTGCTTATCCTTATTCGGGTCTGCTGCAGTATCTTTTCGGATAAGTTTAACCACCGCCCCTGGTTTAATTCTACTGAACTCACCTTCCGTCAGTTTAGCTAATGAATAACTCGCTGTCGTTTCCTCGACGAGCAATGTTCCCATTTTTTTACCATCAATCTTGATTTCACGCCCGGAATCAGGATCTTTCATTGAGCGGGACGGGGCATACATCGCTAATTCATCACCTACTGACAACCTTGCGGCGCCCTGGTTCAGATAAATCTCATCAGCACTCACAGCATCCAGCACTTTCACCGGGAAGCGCACATCCATCACGCCAGATAAAATCATTCTGGCGACGGCATCCAATGTCTTATTTGGCTCATCATCTTCTTTACGACTCAGTTCTTCCGTCAGGGTATCGGCCCAAAGTACTTTTTGGGTAGCCACTTCAATTAATTGATAAGACAAATCTATTCGATCGGTAATCAACACCTTTTTCATGCCATAAAAGTCTTTTTCTTCAATTTTTGTTGCCAGGTCATAAATATTACCGACAATCATAAAATCTGCACCGACTACATTACCCAGGCGACTTGCCTCTTCAGGCGGCACGTTTTCGGATGATAGTAGCGCTTTCTCGCTCGCAAATTCACCACCAAAACTTCTATTAACGACGGCAAACTGCTGCGTTTGGGTGAACGCTGTCTGGATACGATCTCTGATTCTTCCCGACATTTGAAAGGCATTACTTGATTTACCCAGGTCATTAATTGAAAAGGTAGGGTGGCTAAAACGAAACGGCATCACGGCGATCGTGTCACGTTTATCGTCTTTCAATTCAGACTCATGTTTTGGTATTTTTGCCAGAACCGTAACCTTCCAGCTATCGTTGTTATCCTTTGGTTTATCCGTCTGGATCACCGAATAGGACTGCACCCAGCCCTTGGATCGGGTAAAAATATCCTCTTCTACACCAATTTTCAGTTGTTTATTTTCAGCTTTATCCTTTACCAGATGCTGGAATTCCAGTTTCAACTGTTGCTCTGTTGATACTTGAAGCCCCCTGACCTGGCTCACGGCATTCATCAATGCAGAA
>JBFHPN010000197.1:0-5027 GCA_041592735.1 Oleiphilaceae bacterium
ATGATGATAAGCAAATCACCGCGGCGATTATTGCGATGGCGCATACCCTGAATCTGAAAGTGGTAGCCGAAGGTATAGAGACAGAGCCTCAGATGCAGTTTTTGCAAACCTTGGGATGTGAAATAGGCCAGGGCTATTTGTTTGACAAACCAATCAGCCCTCAAGATTTTGTTAAATCGCCCTTAATCCGCCAGGGTTATGCTGTCAATGGTTAGGGTCATCAAAATGATCAATGGAACTAACCATTGATCATCTGAACAGCTAATTTTACCTGTTCTTTATAAGAGAACAATTGATCCTTTAAACGTTGAATTTGCTGGCTTTTCTCTTCATTCGTCAGGGTTTCATTATTGCGTATAGCCGCTTGCTGTTGATAAAACTCGTTTACACGTTGCTGCCAGGCATACGAGTTATCTTCGATATAAGCCAGACGTTGTGCAGCCTTCTCGCCATATACTTGTTTTCGGAGCTCAAATATTTCCGCTTCATTACCTGTGCTTTGTTTTAGCACAGCTATTTTACGCTCGAGGCTTTTGCTTTCTCTCTTAAAGCGTACCTTGGCCGCTAAGTCTTCAGGTAAGCTGTTTTCTGCCAGGGCAATTTGGCGATCCTTTTCTTCGTCAGATAAGTTAGTGTTGGCGTTTATCTGTAAGCGAGCAAATGAAAAATCTTCATAACGTTCCTCATAACCGAAAATGGCGTCACTATGTTGTTCACCCAATATGTCTCTTCTCAGTTTTTTTCGCTCATCAAGTGCTTCTTTGATTTTGGCTAAACTGGCTTCATCACCAAGATTGGTTGCATCTGAGAACTGGGGTGTATCCAGTTGTTCCTTGTAGTTAAGATATTGAGCAGCTAAAGTCCTGGCCTGGCTCTTGGCTGGCTCAGGTAGTGTCATATCCAAATATTCATACAGGCGCTCAATCGCCTGATCAATACCTTCACTGGTTTTGGTCATTAAAAAGAATTCGATGAGCTGTTTTACCTTTTCATCAACGATAAGTTGCCCTTGATCATTAAAAGGTAATTCAATAATTCTCAGATCACTCAAATGGGCTGGCAAGGCTCCGAATTGAGACGCAGCTTCATAGTCTGCGGTGGTTTCAAATGTGTTTGAGTAATGTTTTGCTTCAGACAATAACGATGTTGTTTTTTGTTCAGGTAAACCTGCTGTAGAAACGGATTCAAATGCAGGCTTCTGTTCATTCACTTCGGAAATAAGGCTATGAACGTCTTGTTCGGATGAAGATGACAGGGGCTGAAAACGGTCTTCCGAATTTTTATCCATAAACAGATAGCTGCCACAAATCAGGCTGACACTGGCAACTGTAAGAAAACTGATAGTTTTTTTCATTGTTCGCTCCTCGTTTGCTGCCCGCGAATTAATCGCAGGCAGCATACTTCCGTTTTAAAGTCAGCTTACGTTTTAAAGGCCGCTTTGTTGCAATCTGTTGGCATGCAGACGATATACTTCTAAGGGATCATCTGCACCTTTACCGACTAAACCAAACAAACTGTTATGCTCGTCTATATGGTTCCAACCGGAGTAGGTGGCAATATGCTGGCCAAAAGGTGTACTTTCAACGGGTATAAAGGCATCTGAGGTTTTGGTATAGCCTTTATCGCGGGCTACCGGGTCACCGCTGATCAGGTCTTCAGCAGTATCGCCGAGCCAGTTCCAGAAGTAATTAGGGCCGGTTCGCTCACCCACAATCGGATGAAGAGAACTCATCACCAATAATGCAACGTCTGCCAGTTCTCCGGGCTTTTCGCCAGCCAGCAGATTAAAACCAAAACGCGTGTTCCAAGGTGCAACACCGGTAAACGAGAAATAGCGGATAGCATGAGGATGCTGCCCTGATACAGGGACGCCTAAGCCATTACCGTAAACAGGCTCACTGGTGTAATTGAGCGAGGGTTGGTTATTTCTAAGCGTATTGGCGCCAAAGGCATCGTTGGGCTTAGCAGCTAAATTCAATGCTACGGGGCCGGTTGAATAGGTGCCACTTAAAGCAAACTTGTCTGTTGCCGGATCATAGGCATACTCTGCACAATCATCAAATTGTACTTTGCCATTATTGATTGATGGGAACGGTACATAGGGTTGATTATTTCCCAGTGGTGCTTCTATAAAGTACTTGCCTCCCTTGGGTACCCCGGCACTTGGATAACAACTGTTAAAACGTGCCATGCCTTTCTGGGAGAAACCTGTCAGTACAGAAATAATATCCTGTTCTGGATATTCTCCTGCGTGGCCGCTCAGCAGAGCAGTCAATGCGCCGGCAATATCACCAATCAACATATCTACGACATATTTCTCAAGAAATTTACCGTAAATTCCCCAGTTTTCCAGCGCCCATACAACACTGTCTGCGGTGGGTGTTCCGTAGTGTGGTCCTGCTACCGTTGTTAATGAGGCAACCTTGCGGTTATCCAGATCTCCGAAGGCTTTGGCTAAAATGTTAATGGCCATTCTGGAGGTCGTGGCGCCATGACTGTGCGCGATCAAATTGACCTTCATATCAGTATCAGGTTCGAAAAAATTATCATCAGCGATAATCAGGAATTGCAGGATTTTTTTGGCCAGATCCGCCCCGCGATCTTCTGTATTTTGCCATGCTGCCAGTGAGACATCGGCCACAGGCTGATCAGAGGTTTTTCGTATTTCATCGGCTACCCGGTAGAAATACTCCATACCAAAAATATCATCCCACGCCATAACGCCTGGTATTAACATGATGGGGTTTTTGGTCTGGGTCAGGCCTGGGACATCAATATTCAAGGTCACTACTTTTTCAGCGTATTGACCGCTGCGGTTGCAGCCCAACAAATTAAAAAAATAACGGCCATCATAGCCCCGAACAGTCATTTTTAACTGATGTTGTCCGCTCCTGTGAATAGCGTCAAGCGTGGCTGAATTATTGTGATCAAAATTGATCCAGTTGTTCGTGCCTGCTTTTTTGAAATACCACTCTACATCGGTACAGGACGTGCTGCCTCCTGTATACCTGAGAGATTTCTTTTCGCTGGCAGGTATGTTGATGGTGGAGCTTTGAACGTTTGCCCCATCCAGGGTAAATGTCGCTGAAACACCGGCGTGGCTCAATGTGCTGATTCCTAACAGCATGATGGCGCAACCGAGTTTATGACTGGTTTTTGTTAAACGTGATAATGTATTACGCATTGGGTTTACCTCGAAACTTATTTTTATATCGATGGATAACTGTTTACGTGCTAGACCCGGAAGTTGTCGCCTCCTGCTAACCTCAACTTTCGTCCCTGCATAGAATATTTACGTAACGTCCACGCTCAGAGTTAACTGAACGATTGTTGGTATCTGGTAGGCATAAATCTCTGAGAATTATTGTCATTAAGATTTAGCCAGGAATTCTTGCGACGACTGGACAATTGAAGGATATCTAAGTGAAAAAAATCTCTCCCCCTACAAATGGGGTATAGATCTGATAAATGCGACCTGAATCACGCAATTATATAGCTTAAGAAGTGTACAGATACTTGGCGGGCTTTTAAGGGTTTACTTTCTGCTTGGCATAAGTCCGGTTCAAGGCGCATATATCAGGGATGTATGCGCCTCTGTTTTGTTAAAACAAATCTTCGATAGAGAGATAGCGTTCACCGGTATCGTAACTGAACACCAGTATACGGCTGCCCTCGGGTATTTCAGCTTCTTGGCGTTTCACGGCGGCTAAACTTGCACCGGAGGAAATGCCTACGAAAATGCCTTCCTGGCGGGCGCATTGGCGGGCCATTTCAAACGAACTTTCTTCATCAACCAGAATCGTACCTGTGAGGATTTCAGTATTTAAGATCTCAGGTATAAAGCCTGCGCCAATACCTTGAAGGCGATGCAGGCCTTTTGCGCCACCGCTGATCACGGGTGACTTTTCAGGTTCGACCGCAAAGGTTTTAAGATTCGGAAAGGCCTCAGTGAGAACTTCAGCACAACCTGTGATATGACCGCCAGTACCTACGCCGGTAATCAAGTAATCAAGGCCTTCGGGGAAGTCTGTCAAAATTTCCTGAGCGGTAGTCGTTCGGTGTATGGCGCTATTTTCAGGGTTAGTAAATTGTTGTGGTATCCAGCTATTGGGTTGCTCTGCTGCAATTTCCTTGGCTTTTTCGATCGCACCGCCCATGCCTTTTTCTTTAGGTGTCAGAACCAGTTCGGCACCTAAGGCTTTCATGTACTTACGGCGTTCAATACTCATCGATTCGGGCATGGTCAGAATCAGACGGTAGCCTTTGACGGCGGCTGCCTGAGCCAGTGCAATACCTGTGTTGCCGGAGGTCGGTTCCACTATGAGGGTATCTTTGTTTAATTGTCCGGATTTTTCCGCAGCTTCAATCATCGCCAAGCCGATACGATCCTTAATGCTGCCCCCCGGATTGAAGCGTTCAACCTTCATCCAGACTTCAAGGTCTTTGCGGAATAAGTTGTTAATCCTGACATGAGGTGTGTTGCCAATGGTTTCTAATATGTTGTTATATTTCATGTTGAAATCTCCCTGAGAGAGTATCGGAAAATAACCCGTCATTGGTTATTCAGAGGTTGTTCGCGCCAGTGAAGAATAAAGTTTGGCTGGCTAATTGTCACTCTTTAAAAGTTTGGCGTTGCCATTATCTAAGTTAAGGCTCTCTATGCTGAATGTTTGATAGCTAACATTTAGGTGGTACGGTGCGCGAAAAAGCGCAGAAATTATGAGTAATTTGCGCTAGACTATGGCGCTTTTAAATTTATCTGGCCAGGCTTAGGGATGCTTATAGCAGTTCTTTGCGCATTATTGGTATTTATCTTAATGATTAGCAGTTTAATAATCAGGTACCAAGCTAAAATATAAGTTGCATATTTGATCAGTGCATAATAACAAAAAGGGTGAAACTAAATGAGCGGCGTTAACTTCTTTGAAAAACAAGTTCAGGCGGAAGATGAGTTATGGTTGAATTTTTATTTCTGGGAGCCGGAAGACGCCAAATCTGCCATCGTTATTTCACATGGGTGGAGCGAA
>JBFHPN010000198.1:0-5019 GCA_041592735.1 Oleiphilaceae bacterium
AAAGCCAGCAGCCATAGGGTGTGCTGGTTTTTTTTTGTAAATCATTCGAGGGTACGCGTATGAAAGCTTTGCTTCAAAGAGTCAATGAGGCCTCAGTAAATGTAGAGGGGCGTTGTGTTGGGCAGATAGCTAAGGGTTTGCTGGTTTTTCTTGGCGTAGAAAAAAACGATGATGAGCAGGTTTGTACAAAAATGTTGGATAAGGTATTGGCTTATCGCGTATTTGCAGATGCCAAGGGGAAAATGAATTTGAGTCTGCAGGATATCGGGGGGCAGCTTTTGGTAGTGTCGCAATTTACGCTGGTGGCCGAAACCCGCAAAGGCTTGAGGCCGAGTTTCTCTTCGGCAGGCGATCCTCAGCAAAGCAGGGCCTTATATGATTTATTTATTCGCCAGGCGCAAGAAAGGGCTGTTTACGTACAGAGCGGCCAATTTGGTGCAGATATGCAGGTGTCACTCATCAATGATGGGCCGGTCACCTTTCTTTTGACAATATGAACTATTTAAATGAAAATCGTTTGCAATTGATAATCTGGTGCCTATGAGCTTAGGCATTTAGCAGCGCCTAACTACGGCGATAATTTTTTTGGTTTCACTTTTAATGTGCAGGCAATTAATTAAAGGAAAAAAATAAAAAAAATTGTAATAGTTGAAATTCTGGTCTAAACCATATTAAAGTAAATTATAATTAAGTCTCATAAGTCATTGTTTTTTGCTTGGCCGTGTCGTCTGTTTTGTATACATTTCAGCGAATGAAGTAAAAAAATAAAGGCAAAAGTAAAAAAAATGTAATAAAGTTTCATTTACTTAATTGCATTAAACTGGTGCGTAGCAAGGGTTTCACTGCTTTAGCATCAATAAAAGCCTTAAGTGAATTATGAAATTTATGTTGGAATTGCATCACAAAATTGCGCATGTCATTTATCTGACATATTTTTACTAACAAGGTACCAAGTGCCTGTTAACTAATAAGAATAATGAAACGACCAAGCAGTTTGAATTTTCAGGCAGATTGGTCACAAGACTGGGTTAGCCCCTATTATATTTAAAACGTAAAAAAGGAAGACCAAAATGAAAAAAACCCTTATTGCTTCAGCCATTGCCGCGACTCTTACTGGAAATGCCTATGCTATGAGTAGTGATGCCGCCGACTTAGCATCTAAAATCGATGCGATGCCAACAATATACGGAACCATCGAATTGGTGCATCGTACTCTTGATAGAGATCCGCATGATCCTGCGGAAAAAAAGCATGAGTTTGAGGATAATGGTTCAACAATTGGTATAAAGCATGTGCATGCAATCTCTGATGGTATTACTGCATTCGCTAAGGCTGAGTTTGAGTTTCGTGCAGACGAGAATGATGATACAGGTATCAATAAGTTAGATGAAGCCTATATTGGTTTAAAGGGTGATTTCGGTTCTGTGCAAATTGGTAAAGATGAAACTGTTTATGACTGGGTGGATGTTCTGGATACTTCAGAGCATGCCGGTATTGGTGCGCAATACGACCTTAACGAAGGAGATAACTTTCAATATGTTTCGCCTCTCTTAGCTGATGGCTTGCTCCTTGGTCTAACTGCACCAATTGACAGCGATAGCAATTTTGGTGGCGCGTTGGCAGCTCAATATACAGTTGATAATCTACAAGTTGCATTGGCTTATGCTCTAGGTAGAGATGAAACAGCAGTGACAGAAGATATACTTGGTTTGTCTGTTGCATTCACAATGGATAATCTGCACCTGATGGCCCAGTATGAAACACAGGATGATACCAAAGATGTTTGGGGTTTAATGGGTATGTATACCATGGGACAGAACGTGTTTGCTTTAGGTTATCAAATGAGTTCATTTGATGCTTCTGGCTCAGAAGATCAGTCAGATATCTATCTTCAAGCGCTGCATAACTTATCTGACAATGCCTATATCTACCTTGAGTATCTGATGCAAACTGATGTTGAAGGTACAGAAGATTCAGATCTAGACACGCTCGCAGTTGGTGCTACGTATAAGTTCTAATTTCGCGTATTAGTGATCTTGAAAAAACCGATGCCTTGGCATCGGTTTTTTTTTGGGTATTGACGAGGGTCAATGTTATTCGATACCAATTGACCTTAGAGTATGTTGTGAATAGTAAGGTTCGCAAAGAGATATGCGGAGGCTGCAGTGGCGACCGAAATTGAGATGAAACTGGCGTTTAGTCAAAAACAGGACAAAACAGGTGTTGACGCGTTGCGAACATGCTTTGCCGAAGCCGGGTTAGTTTCCGAATTTAAAGAAAGCCGTATGGATAACACCTATTTCGATACGGCCGATTTTGCGTTGAACAGGCATAAAATTGCTTTGCGTATCCGCAGAAAAAATGATCACTCAGGGCATTTACGATATATCCAGACGCTCAAGACTGCTGGGGCGTCTGTGAATGGTCTTAGTCGGCGAGGTGAATGGGAGTGGGTGCTTGACGCCCCGGTTCTGGATAAAGAAACGATACAGACATGCGGGGCCTGGCCTGCAGACGTGCCAGCAGAGGCGCTTGTCGCAATCTTTGAAACAAACTTTACACGCTTTGCTGCAAACCTGGCCTGGAAGGGAAGCCAAATAGAAGTGGCGCTGGATTGGGGTGAGATAGTGTCTAATAAAAAGCAGCTTGGTTTGCACGAAATTGAGCTTGAATTAAAAGCTGGGCAGCCAGAGGATTTACGCTCGCTTGCGACCCTTATTCAAACTTCTTTACCGGTGTTTCCCTTTGATACGAGTAAAGCCGAGCGAGGCTTTGCCTTATTCAAGCAGAGCATGCAGCACGATAATAAAGATAGTGAGTAAATGATGAAAGATGAAAAGCGTATGCACGCGCTATTGGATGCCTATCCAGAGTTTATACGGGCGCCCTTAAAAAATGCCATGATCTCGGTGGCCGAGAGCTTTCAAAAGCAGTCAATAGACGTTCCAGGGAGTGAGGCATTTTATAGCGATATTGTCAGCGCATGGGCGCGTAGCGATTACGTTAAAGATGTCTGCGTGCGCCATCCAGAGATATTGGTAGCGTGGGCAAAATCGAACTCAACACTTTATACAGATATCTCCTCCTCGGGCTATGTTGCCTTACTCGCTGAAAAGCTTTCCGTGGCCGATGATGAGGCTGCCATGATGAAAGCGCTCAGGGTATTTCGTCGGGAGCAAATGGCCAGGATTATGGCGCGTGATGTGTTGAAACTGGCTGATTTGCATCAGACTCTGGCGAATGTTACTGCGCTTGCAGATAGCTGTGTCGTGCTGGCATTAAACTGGTTGTATGACAAGTTTGTTGAAAAATACGGTCGGCCCATGTCTAAGGCCAAGCGTGGTCAGCAGGCTGAGCAACAATATATGCTGGTGATCGGTATGGGTAAGCATGGGGCTAGAGAGCTGAATGTGTCATCCGATATTGATTTGATTTTTGCTTACCCGTCCTCAGGTGTTACGGATCATCCGGACAAATCCATAGATAATCAATTATTTTTTGTACGTCTTGGTCAGAAACTCATACAAGTTCTGGATCAGATAAATGGCGATGGCTTTGTCTTCCGGGTAGATATGCGCCTGCGGCCCTATGGTGACAGCGGGGCGCTGGTGATGAATTTCTCGTCGTTTGAAGATTATTACTACACCCAGGGCAGAGAATGGGAAAGATTTGCGATGATCAAGGCACGCATTATTAATGCCGATGATCATCCTGTGGCGGCCGACAAACTGATGGGTTTAATTCGGCCATTCGTGTACCGAAAATATGCAGATTTCAGTTCGATTCAAGCCTTGCGTGACATGAAACGTTTAATCATGTCTGAAGTGCATCGAAAGGGTGGCGATCAGAATATCAAGTTGGGGCGTGGCGGTATCCGTGAGATTGAGTTTATTGCCCAGGCTTGCCAGCTTATCTATGGCGGGCGGGATGCCGCTTTGCAGCAAACCGGATTAATGTCTGTCTATCAATTATTGAAAGAGAAAAGTTATTTGCCTGCAGAATGGGTGGATAACTTGCTTGAAAACTACATCTTTCTCAGGAATCTGGAGCATGCGATTCAAAGTCTGGCTGATCAGCAGACCCAGTTAATTCCTGCATCGTCCGATTCGCGTGAACGTGTGGCATGGTCAATGAATTTTAATAGCTGGCAAGCGCTTGAGCTTAGCTTAAAAAAGCATCGTGACAGTGTGAATCATTATTTTGAAGCATTTTTAGCCGATCCGGAAGATGCGCAACAAGATGCGGAATCCACTTCAGGCCCCGATATTATTAGTCTCTGGCGTTCAAATGCAGGGCTCAAGGACTGGCAGAGTGCATTGGAGGCAATAGGGTTTGAATCGTCAGAGGCAAGTTTCAAACTGCTTCAAGCTTTGCGTGAGCATCGATTGTATTCCTTAATGTCTAGTGAGGCCCGGCAGCGTTTTGAAACCTTTCTGCCTGTCTTATTGCATTCGGTTGCGCATACTAAAACCCCCTCAAAGACCCTGGAGCGCATGCTGGATCTAGTCCGGTCAATTATGGGGCGCACGGTCTATTTTGTTTTGCTGTATGAAAATCCGAAAGCATTAAGGCAGCTATGTCATTTATGCGCCGAAAGCCCTTGGGTGTCTAAGCATATTGCCAAAAGCCCGGTTATCCTCGACGAATTATTAGATCCGCGGACACTATTTCAACCGCCACAAAAAACAGAATTAGTAGATGAATTACGACAGCAAATGTTGAGGATTCCCGAAGATGATCTTGAGGCACAAATGAATTGCTTACGCACGTTTAAGCAGTCTCATATGTTGCGGGTGGCGGCATCAGAAATTGGGGGGCATTTGCCCTTGATGAAAGTGAGCGACTATTTAACCTGGCTTGCGGAGGCTATTCTTGGCCAGGCGGTGAATATTGCTTGGCGCACTATGCAGGCAAAACATGGGTTACCGTCAAGCAAGCAAGAAGACGAAGTGTCTCAGGATATTTCCGGGAAAGGGTTTGCTGTGATCGGTTACGGCAAGCTGGGAGGAATAGAACTGG
>JBFHPN010000199.1:0-4999 GCA_041592735.1 Oleiphilaceae bacterium
CAAACAGTATTCATACATATCCACAATAATGCGAATGGAGTCCTCGGGTGGAAAGATGTACGTGCCGCGGGCCAGATACTCTTTAATCAGGTCGTTTTGAGTAGTGCCATTCAGTTTACTGATATCGAGTCCGCGTTCCTCTGCTAACGCGACATAGAGCGACAATAACCACATCGAGGTGCCGTTTATGGTCATCGAGGTATTCATTTCTTCCAGCGGAATATTGTCAAACAAAACCCGCATATCATCCAATGAGTTGATCGGTACACCTACTTTGCCTATTTCAGGCCTAGCAATATCATGATCCGAGCTATAACCGCACTGGGTTGGTAAATCCATGGCAATACTGAGGCCGGTTTGGCCTTTTGCCAAATTATTCCGGTATAACTCGTTAGATGCCCACACGTTAGTATGGCCAGCATAGGTACGGAAAATCCAGGGGCGGTCTTTGCTGATGTTGCCATCTTTATCGTAGATATGGTGTGCTTTCGGTTGATCGCTCATGTATGTTGTCCAAAAAATCGTGCCTCCCTCAGTTTAAACGGGGAGGCCTGGAAGGGGTTAGCGGTTATCAGGCTGCATTTTCGATTAAGGTGCGAGCGATAACTTTCAACGCCAATGTTTCTTCAGCACCTTCAAATATAGAGAGAACACGTGCATCAATCCAATAGCGGCTGACTGCCGTTTCTTCAGCATAGCCCATACCACCATGTATTTGCATGGCTTCCCGGGTAAGCCATTCGGAAGACTTACAAGCAAACAGTTTTACCAGGCTGGCTTCCATTTGGCCTTTGCCTTCATCCATCAGGTGTCCTACTGCATAGGTAAATTGGCGAGACGCGGTTAATAAGGTCGCCATTCGAGCTAATTTACATAAGGTTAGCTGGTAGTGACCGACTGGCTGGCCAAACACCTTGCGGTCATGAGAGTAGGCAATGGCCTTTTCAAAGGCAGCTTGCATCAGGCCGTTGGCTCGGGCGGCAGTTTGAATACGACCACCGGCAAAGCCGGCCATCGTGTAATAGAAACCCTTGCCTAAACCGGCTTCTCCGCCCAATAGATGGCTGTCTGGAACAAATACGTTATCGAAGAAAACGTCAAAGGAATGCATACCGCGATACCCGATAGTCGGGATGGCTTTACCTGTCAGAATGCCTCCAGACTCCTGTTCATAGCGGAAGTCATGGCCATCGAAAGACGGTTTCTCCACCAAAAACATGCTTAGCCCTTTATGCCCGAGACCCGGTTCCGGATTGGTTCTGGCCAGTGTCAGTAAAACACCGGCTTTGCCTCCAAAGGTACACCAGGTTTTGGCGCCATTAAGTAACCAGCCACCATCTACTTTTTCAGCTTTAAGCTTCATGCCGGCAACATCTGAACCAAAATCCGGTTCGGTGATAGCAACCGCACAGAACGGATCTGCCCAGGCAAGTTTAGGTAACCAGTATTGTTTCTGCTCTTCGGTGCCGCCTGCCAATAAGGCACGTGACAGTATCTCGGGCCGGGTGATCAAGCTGCCGGCTGCCGCCAGAGAGCCTCTGGATAATTCTTCGGTTACGACGATCATGCCCATGTTATCTTCTTTGTCATCCGGCAACAGACCATCATATTTTTCAGGAATGGATAAGCCAAAGCAGCCCATCTCGATAAGCGGTTTGAGTATTTCATCCGGAATCATTAAATCTTGTCGATGAATATGCTCTGCTCTGGGCATCACCACATCTGTGGCAAAGCGCTGGAAGGATTCACGCATAATCTCTTTGTCTTCATCCAGCAAATAATCTGCAGTTCGCCCTTTCTGTTCAAGCATGATGCGACCCAGTTCGACCAGCTTTTCTGTTTGCAGGTAAACCTGACAGAAACTAAGAACGGATTCGTTCATAAAGGCGTCATTAAACTGTCCGATACTTAAGCCAAACTCGGGGAGCCTTGCTGAGAAACGATTACGGGTATTTTGAATGGCTTCGGCACAAAACAGCAGTGCAATGTTTTCTTCCAGAAAGAGGCTATCCTGTGTCGGCCCTTTTGCGGCACGAATTTTGTCTGCATAGGCACAAATCGCTTTGGCTGCCGCTATTTCTGCCGAGGAGTAGGCCAGTTCATAGGAAATAAGCTGATAATCATCCAGTTTAGAACCGGATAGCCGGCCGGTTTCATTAAGGCATAGATGTTTAATATAGCTGAGTGAACTGTCCAACGCAGATTGTACGTGCTCAATGATGGCGCGGGCATTTGCAATGACTTCGGTGGCAACCAAGCTACCGCTGTTGAGACTGGCTGAAGATGCTTGAGACAAAGGATTCTCCTCGTGCATGACGCAAAAATAAGGTTCTGGTTAATCGGGGGCGACCTGGCTATGGTTGCGGACGCAACTATTGGTCAAATCCTATGATTATAATAATTAACATATGTTAACCGCGCATAATATAGGAAAGATAAATTTAAAAAAAGACCGGTGTTCCAGGTATGCACCAAGAAGATGTATTTTACCCCGCCTGCATGCTAGCTTAGGGTTGTTTTATAAAAATTACGAAGTCTTCAGTGGGCTATTTGCTTAGATAAATCATGTTCATTAAATAAACGAAGTAATTCAGAATCTATCCAGCTCTCAAACCGCCAATTCTGAATAAAGCCACAATGGCCTCCGTGATCAAATACGCGAAACCTGAAATTTTCAGAGCAGCTAAAGGCATCAATATGTTTAAAAGGGATCACCGGGTCATCTGCGGCCAGAATTACGTCGGTTTTTATAGGTGTTTGCTCGAATAACATTGGGTCGAGTGCGTAGTGTCTGTAATAATCGTCAACACTGCTAAATTCTGTATGTTTTTCAACCAGATCTTTCGTCAGTTCATTGAGGTTTCGGCTTTTGAGCACAGTGTTGAAATCATAACGATCGGGGAAATGATGTTGCTTGTTCAGTAAAGCGCGTTTCCATTTTTTTAAGAAATAGCGCCGATAAACAGATGGACCTTCAGCAAGCGCTTGCATGGTATGTTCAGGGGAGAAAACCGGGCTGATGGCAACAACATGCTCGAGGTCTATATGTTTTTTTCTAGCGTCCAGGCTGATTCTCAGTGCGAAGTTTCCTCCGAGAGAGAAACCGACCAGATAGGTTTTTTTGCTGGGAAGGCGATTTTGGGCATCTTTGATTGCCAGGCACACTTCATCTAATCTGGCGGCATGAAACAAGGCTTCATTAAGATGTGCACTGGGCCCGTGATCGCGCAGATGGAGGCGCAGAACTGAAAAGCCTTCGTTATACAGAGCGCTGGCGGCGGAAAGCAGATAGGTTGATTGTGCGGAACCTTCCCAGCCATGGATCAGGATTACCAGTTTATCGGAATGCGCGTGGTTTTTGGGGAGTGTTGTTTGTTTTTCGGCTGAAACTTGTGGGGAATAATAAGCATGCAGACGTACCCCTTCACCTGCATCCAGAAGCAGGGTCTTCTGGTGTTTTTCAAGGTTGCGTGATTGCTTACGTTGCAGTCGCTTGCGAAGCCGGCTGCTTGCGAGCATGGATTGGATATGTGGGTTTGCCAGAATACCCTTGATATTGAACCGGGCGGGGTTATCGATAGGAAGACGGGTCATTTTCATTGGCAGTCTGAATTACGCATTAAAAACGAAGTCCTTCACTTTCGCATAGCGCAGCTTGGGAAGTAATGAGTTGATCAGACAAAATATATGCTGATTATGCCAGTTGTGATAAATAATGACCTGCATCACGCTTAGCATATCGACCCTCAACAACCGTCAGTTGATGAAGGCCAGAATAGGGAAGAGTATAAAGTTGATGTTATAAGGCTGAATAAGCTTAAGGTTTAAGCTGAATTATCGATACTGTGCAGTTGATTGCGGCCATGCTCTTTCGCGTAATATAGTGCAGTGTCGGCATCTTTGATCAGGTTGGAACGGTCTTGTTTGAAGTCGGGAATCGTCGTTGAAATGCCGATAGAGCAGGTGAGCTTGACCGGTGTGCCGTCTACCGAAAATTCCAGTTTGGCAACAGCATCCAACATGCGTTTGGCGATATTGTTGGCACCCTTGGTATTGGTATTCGGGAGCAACACAATAAACTCTTCTCCACCGTATCTGGCAACACAGTCTGCCGGACGAGCGACTTCATTACGAATCGCCTGGGCCGCTTTTATCAGGCACTCATCTCCAAACAGGTGGCCGTACTTGTCGTTTAGTTTCTTGAAGTGATCAAGATCAATCATGATAACGCTGATGGGGCAATTCATACGGGAACAGCGTCGCCATTCCTTATTGAACTCCTTATCAAAAAACATACGGTTTTTAAGTTGGGTCAGTGGGTCGGTGGTACTTAATTGTTCCATTAGCTCCGCACGCTCTTCTGCAACCAGATGGTTGGTAATCGCTGCCCAGTAATCATTATGTGACGCTTTGGATGATGAAAAAATATAAAGCAGACAAATAACCATCATGACGGCGAAAACCA
Source organism: Oleiphilaceae bacterium (assembly GCA_041592735.1). Taxonomy (GTDB): domain Bacteria; phylum Pseudomonadota; class Gammaproteobacteria; order Pseudomonadales; family Oleiphilaceae; genus PZPK01. The sequence continues at coordinate 4,466 of JBFHPN010000199.1, forward strand.
GGCTTTCCGTATCGCCAACGTGCACCAACATTCCGGCAAGCGGTAAACACATCAGGATGGGATAGAGCGTTCGGATTTCTGAAGAAATACTGAGTGTGCAGGCGCCTCCTAATGCAAAGGCAGGCGTAATCACCAGAATGATATTCCGCAGGTCAGACAGTCCCGGATCATAAATCACCCACGCCGACATGGCGCCCCAATGGGCTGCGGCTGCTAAAACGGTGAGAATCAGCCACTGATGCAAAAAACCTACGTCGGGATTTTTGCTGCGTGTCAGTACTAAAAAATGAGCAACACGTAACACGCAAAAGGTGACCAGTAAAAGCGTGTTGACCAGAAAGAAGGCAGGTTTGGATTCAAGTAAATTATATGAAAAAGAGAGGATTAGCCAAATGCAAAGATAGGTTAATATCCCGCTTTTGGCACGATTCGTTAAATCGGTTAAAGCCAGTGACTGGAGCTGTTCATGGTAACTGTGCAGAGACATATATAATTCCGTAGAGGCAGTCCAGACGATAGCATCAGGATTCTGTC
>JBFHPN010000200.1:0-4989 GCA_041592735.1 Oleiphilaceae bacterium
AGGAGAACTGTTTTACAATACGCAGCGCATCGGTGTTCGAGTTCCACACAGCAAGAGCAGGCAGACCAATGCCATTAAACGTGGAGGTTTTCACCATCGTGTAGTGGGCCATATCATCAAACATCAAGCGTTGGCCGATCTCCAATGGTTGGTCGAAACTATAATCACCCATCACATCACCCGCCAAACAGGTTTGTCCGCCCAATTTATAGTTATAGGGTTTTTCGTTGAGTTCCCCTGCGCCAAAAATTTCTGCACGATAAGGCATTTCTAGGGTGTCTGGCATATGGCAGGTGGCTGAGGTATCCAAAATGGCCAGATCCATCTGGTTGTGCGTAAGATCCAGCACTTCAGCAACTAACACGCCGGTATGAATAGCAATCGCTTCGCCGGGTTCCATATACACCTGAACATCATATTTTTTCTGGAACGCTTTGATCCTGTCAATTAGGGCGTCTACGTTGTAGTCGCTTCGGGTAATATGATGGCCACCGCCGAAGTTTACCCATTTTAGTTGGGGTAACCAATCCGCAAATTGCGCTTCTACTGCGGTCAGCGTCCTGTCAAGCGGCTCATATTCCTGTTCGCATAGCGTATGAAAATGTAAACCACTGATACCTTCCAGACTTTGCCCGGCAAACGCTTCCTTGGGGATGCCTAAACGCGAACCGGGTGCGCAAGGGTCATAAATGGGTGTGGCGCCTTCCGAGTGCATGGGGTTGACCCGTAAGCCGAATTCCAGCTCCGGACGTGCCTTTTTAGCGGCCTGAATCAGTGCTTGAAAACGTTGCCACTGGCCAAACGAATTAAAGACGACATGGTCGGAAATAGCGAGTATCTGGCTTAAATCTGCCTCGGTATAGGCAGCAGAAAAGGTGTGCACTTCGCCGCCAAACTCTTCTCTGCCCAAACGCGCCTCATGCAAGCCACTGGCACAGGTGCCTTTGAGGTAATGGCTGATCAGGGGGGCCAGGTTAAACATGGAGAAAGCTTTCAGGGCCATAAGGATTTTGGCACCAGATTCATCTTGTACACGTTTGAGGATTTTAAGGTTTTCTTCGACAGCGGCTTCATCAACCACAAAACAGGGTGAAGGCACACGCGTTGGGTCAAACTGCTTAAAGGTTGTACTTTTAATCATGCTCAAAATGAATCTCGTTAGGGGTCAAAATCAGGTAAATGCCAGGTTTAGATTAAATCGTAACCGGGCTCTTCGATCACTTGCCAAGGTAAGCCGTGAGCGTTCATGTCATCCATAAATGCATCCGGGTCGAGTTGTTCGATGTTCCATACACCGGCTTTCATCCAGGTACCTTGCACCATCATTTTGGCACCGATCATCGCCGGTACACCTGTGGTGTAAGAAATAGCCTGTGACTGAACTTCTTTGTAACAGTCCTGGTGATCTTTCACATTGTACAGATAAACGGTTTTTTCCTTACCATCCTTGATGCCTCGAACGACACAGCCGATACAGGTTTTACCAACTGTACGCGGGCCCAGTGTGGAGGGATCAGGTAGCAATGCTTTTAAAAACTGGATTGGTACAATTTTCTGACCCTGGAATTCGATGGGATCAATTCCTGTCATGCCAACATTACCCAATACTTCCAGATGCTTCAGGTAGCTTTCACCGAAACTCATCCAGAATTGGGCACGTTTCAGAGTAGGGAAGTTTTTAGTTAAAGATTCCAGTTCTTCGTGGTACATGCGGTAAATGTTGAAACTGCCCACGCCGTCCGGGCAAGTAAAGCTTTGTTTGGTAGACATGGCGGGGGTTGTTACGAACTCACCATTTTCCCAGTGGCGGCATTCTGCGGTGACTTCACGAATATTAATTTCAGGGTTGAAGTTTGTTGCGAATGGATAGCCATGGTTACCACCATTGACGTCGATAATGTCGAGATAATGAATTTCGTCGAAATAGTGCTTGGCAATATATGCAGTGAAAACGTTTGTCGCGCCCGGATCAAAACCAGAACCTAATAAGGCCATCAGGCCGGCTTTTTCGAATTTCTCCTGGTAGGCCCACTGCCATTTATACTCGAACTTGGCGGTATCAAGAGGTTCATAATTGGCGGTATCCAGGTAATGAACGCCAGCTTCCAGACAGGCATCCATAATGGTCAGATCCTGATAGGGCAGGGCCACATTAATCACCATAAAAGGCTTCAGCGTGTTTAGCAAAGCGACCAGTTCGGGTACGTTATCTGCATCGACCTGAGCGGTTTCGATGTCCCGGCCATAGTTGGTCTTAATCTGCTCTGCGATCATCTTGCACTTGGATTCAGTGCGGCTGGCCAGTGTAATGCGGGTAAAGACATCGGGTAGTTGAGCGCATTTGTGCGCCACCACTTGTCCAACACCACCTGCACCAATTATAAGAACGTTTGCCATGATAGGGTTCCTGTCTTTCTGAATGAATTAAATAAGTAAAAATCCCCCACCCAGGCTTTGCCCTCAATGAATTTTTGGTGGGGGGTTAACACAGATCTTAACTGTCTTTTTCGTAATAGGTATAACCGCGCATGCTGGAGTTAAACTTCTTGATCATTAATTGGCGTTCCCTGGCGGTAATACGACCATCTTTGACGGCTTGTTCAGCCGTGTTTCTGAAGTTAATCAACATTTCTTTGGGTTGATACTCAACATAACTGAGGACGTCGGCAATGGTGTCGCCATGAATCTCTTTTACGAAATCGAAGGTCTGGTCAGAATTCAGCCTGACACTGACCACATTGGTATCGCCAAACAGGTTATGCAGATCTCCCAGGGTTTCCTGATAAGCACCCACCAGGAAAACGCCCAGATAATACTCTTCATCTTCTTTGAGCGGATGCAAAGCCAGGGTTTTAGCCGTTTCAAATTCATCGATGAAACTGTCTATTTTGCCATCACAGTCGCAGGTTATATCTGCAATAACGGCTTGGCGGGTCGGCTCTTCATCAAGACGGTGAATCGGCATGATCGGAAAGACCTGGTCAATCGCCCAGGTATCGGGTAACGATTGAAATAAACTGAAATTACCGTAGTAAATATCGGCCAGCGATAACTTCAGGTTTTCCAGATCGGGAGGTATGCGGTCCATCGTATCTAGTAATGCTGAAATACGGTGCAGCACATCCAGAAACAGGTTTTCTGCAATCGAGCGTGAGCGCAGGTTAATTTGCCCGCGTTTAAACAAGGCACGGACTTCATCCCGGTAGAAGTGCGCGTCGTTATAACATTCCTGAACACGTTGCGGTGTCAGGTAGCCCAGTATGTCGCGCATCTTGGTTAGCAGGCTGTGCTCGTCATCGCTGGCTTCCGGCAGGCTAATCGGTTCGAAGATGTTTGTGTCCAGGATGTTGAAGATCAGTATCGATGAATAGGCAACCGTGGCGCGGCCTGATTCTGTGACGATAATCGGGTGAGCTATTTTGTAATCATCTAAGGTCTGTTTCAGGGTGTCTACAATATCTTCACAGTATTCATCAAGGCTGTAGTTACGGCTTTTATCATCGTTACTTTGAGCGCCGGTGTAATCAACGGCTAAACCACCACCCAGGTCGATATGTGTAAGAATCGCGCCTTCTTTAACCAGGTCGGTAAAATAACGACAGGCTTCTACTACACCACTACGGATATCCTGAATGCTAGGAATTTGCGAACCTAAATGACAGTGCAACAGTTGCAGGCAGTCGAGCATGTTTTCTGCTTTTAAGGTGTCAACCACGCCAATTAACTGAGTGCTGGTTAGTCCAAAAACGCTGCGGTCGCCACTGGTTGAGTTCCAGTGTCCACTGACCTGTGAGGTCATTTTTACCCGGACACCAATGGATGGCTTGATATCCATTGCCCGGCTTCGTTCAATGATAATCGGCAATTCGGTCATGGTTTCGATGACAAAAAAGCAGGTATAGCCCAATTTGGTGGCTTGCAAGCCCAGTTCAATAAATTCCTGATCTTTGTAGCCATTGCAGATAATCAGGCTTCCCGGTTCCGTCAGGGTTGAGAGGGCGGCGATCATTTCCGGTTTACTGCCCACTTCCAGGCCATGTTTATATCGCGCACCGAATTTGGCGATTTCTTCTACGACTTGTGCTTGCTGGTTTACTTTGATCGGGTAAACGCCGCGATAACAATTCTGATAACCGGTTTTTTTGATCGCTTGGGCAAAGGCATCATTCAAACGTTTGATCTGGGCGTCCAGTATATTTTCAATTCGCAAGAGTACGGGCATTTGCAGGTCGCGATCAATCATGCCTTCGACGATATCCATCAGCGGTATTGCTGTATGCAATGTTTTTGCGGTGACTTTGCCGTCGTCGGATAATCCGAAATAATCATTTCCCCAACGCTCAATACCATATAGGTCGGCTGCCTGTTGAAGATCCCAAGGTGCATTTTTTTGCTGAGTCAATTCTTTCTCCTGGGGGGCGGATTTCGTGGTTCCGCCTGAAAATTAAGCTTAAAAACCGGCATATCGGTGGTGTCCGGCATCTTTTTTTTGCATCAGGAAATGCTGCTCAATCCGGATTGATTTAAAGCCAAACTGAGCGCACCCGCGGATGCAGGAAATAAAGGTTCATACCCTAACAAATTGAAAAAAATTGCGCCAATAAATCCGCTGCACTAAATAACTTAAATTCAAGCGCTTTACAACACAATTTATGTTTCTTTCCGCTTCAATTGAACTGCTAAGAATCTCAGGCTCAGCCAGATTTTGCTAGAGAATGCGCTTCTAGGGCGCGAGCAATCAAAGGGCTGACATCAATTTCATTGGTCTCATGACTGATTGTTGAGCAGGTAAGAATTTGTTGAATTCTGGATTGTTTCATCGCGATCAGTGCGTCGTCCGAAAACAATGCATGCACACCAATGCAAACCGGTGCACAGAACCCTTCATGGTTTAACCATTCTGCTGTTTTAATCATGGTTCGACCGGTGGAGATGATGTCATCAATCAGTACCGGTGTAAGGCGTTTGTAGTCGGCATCGCTGGTAGCG
>JBFHPN010000201.1:0-4983 GCA_041592735.1 Oleiphilaceae bacterium
GATGCCTGGGCATTCGATAGTTTCTGGCTGCACCGGCTATATAAAGCCGGTAAATGTGAGCCAAGCTTTCAACTCGACTCCATAACGTCCATATTGAACACACACCAAATTGATCAATGGCAAGATGTCCGTGAAGGTGTAATTAAACAATTGAATCTGGTAAGACACAGGGCGGCAAATGATGCCCTTATCCTACATAAAACATGGCTGGAAATTGGAGCTAAAATCTAACATGCTGCACGTGCGATCTTTTATTAAAGTTGTTTCCCTCGGCTTACTCAGCTGTGCCGGTTTACTGGCCTGCGACCCCTCCTTTACCACAACATCGCAAGACTGTGTTACCTTTGATCCGGTTCGTCTGGCTGTCCCAAACTATCAGGTTATTGCAGGAAGCCCCACCAACGACTACAAACTCTACCTGGAGGATAGCCTTAATAGCCTGGCCAGTCTTCAGTCTACAAGCGGAGATTCCAGCCCAAGCGACCCCAGCGAAGACGAGCAGAGCGCAATCCAGTTTATCATCGACAAAGCTACATCTTTTTTAGGCTATAACGTGGAAAACGGTACGGTTGTTTCTGCAACCAATGCCCTGGATTTTGTCGAAAGCCTCATTGCAGCGAAAGATAAAGACGAAACCGTTCAGACCTTTGTCGCCGCCAAGAAAAATGTCGCCAAAGCGATCGCTAGCGGGGATAGCGTATGTAATTATCGCAACAAAGCCATTGAAATCCGTGAAGAACAGATTGTCGATAATGACCCTAGCCTGATTAATCTGATCAGCACCGTCAACGCGCAGCTGGATATTAACTTCAACCCCTTCAATCGAGGGGCGAATAGTAATGTTGATCAGGTGGTTTTGATATCCCTGAATGAACCGTTACCCGATAGTGTCGACAATAACGAAGAAGCACAAGCCTTACTGAAATCATTTTCGGGTTTCAGCCGCATAAGCTCGGCCGATTTCGAAGCTGTCGGTGTCAGCCCGCCAAAGGTTCGCCAATTAACAGTCAGTGACGCCGACACCAGTGAAACCTTTTTCTTTGATGACGATTTTGATGAACTTAACATCGGGCAAATTGTACTGAATCGTTTTAACGCCTTCTGCCGTGATGACAATAATAATGTCACTACCTGCGAAGACCTATCCAATACACGCACCCCCCAACATCCTGCATGTTTGGGAGGTCAGGATGCTGAGGGCATTACGGGCCCCGACCAAACTGGACAAGTTAAAATCAATAACTTTACCGTGGTTGAAGACTTTGATCCGCTTACCGACATTCAGCGCCTCAGAATCGAAGTAGAATATCCCAAAAATGAAGTTCGAATTTATGCCTCAAAATATGCCGAGGCAATTCTGAAGGCAGGCTTTACACTCGACAGCTATAACTCGGAAACCGACGTCATTTACAATCCTACGAATTGCGAAAAACAAGCAGTACTAAAAGATTTGAACGCGCTGGTAACAGATGAAGAACGAAAAGCACCCGATTTTAAAGGGGTAAGATTAACCTTGGTTGAAGATCCTGCTTATGATGTTATTGAGACCGATGATCCGGATAATCCCCAGGAGCCCACAGCAGTGTTTACCTTTTTAAGCAGCTCAATTCCTGCTGAGAGACAATAATTAAACTAGCCGGCAAGGAATGCCGGCTGATTCAGGACACCCCCTTATAAGACACCTTTGTAGAAGAAAGATGCTGCTCTATCATGTTCAACAAGTTACGATGCCTGGTTCGTGCATCCTGTAACTGGGTTAGCAGTGTCAGATCACTTTTACTTCCTTTATCCAAGGATTTCAATTTCAGTTCGATAACACATAACTCTTTTTGTAGCTGGGCTTTTTGAAACAGAAGCGTGGTCATACAAAATCCCCTCTTGATACTTATGAGATCCAGTATAGCCAGCCGCCCAAGAGCCAATGTGCGTTGGTTAGCAAAACCAGGTAAGCAAACGCAACGCTTTGCAACATCGGGTAAACGGCTTATTTGTGTGTATCCGAAGGTAAAACCCCTGAGCTTTTCTGCAAGTCTCTGCTATGATTATTGGCATAACTAACAGGAGAAAAGCATGTCTAAACCGTCTATCGCGCACGTCATGAATGAGTTTATGGATTTCGGTGAATTGCTGGATGCCGCTTATTGGGAAGCCTCAACCATCGAGAACAAAGATTTTATCTATGACATTATCAGCCTGTTTTCTCAGGAAATAGCCGAATTAAACAAACTCAGCGTTCAGGATCATCACTATCCTTATGAATTCATTACAGAAGGCATCCATCGTGCGGTTCCTAAAGTAACGCAACTGGAACATGACCTGCATGACATTGTGAAGCGAACCCAAACCTTTACCGATATGAAAGAAGTACTTTCAAATGTGCTTGCGATTCTGGAAGACCAGGCCGATTACTAAACAATCTGCACTTTTTACTTACTAACGTCATTCTGATCAGGAGTGATCTTGAGCACAACCTCACGCATACCGCAAAAGCATGTTGTCATCCTGTTTAACCCTTTTGCAGGCAAAGGCCAAGCAAAAAGCATGGCCCTTAAAGCGCAACAGTTTGCTCAAGAGCAAGGCTGGCACGTCACACAAACTCAAAGCAGCTTATATGCCGGACATATAGAAAATGAATTGGCACCTGCCATCTCCGAAGACACCAGGCTAATCATTCTGATCGGCGGTGATGGCACCTTAAGGGAACTAATATCCGGACTGCTTAGTGCCGGAAAACAGCCCGAAATTGCCTTCATTCCAATGGGTAATGCAAATGTTGTAGCCCGAGAACTTGGCATTCCACTCAGCCCGACCCAAGCGCTTTCGATGTTAAAAACCAGCCAGGCCGAAGCCATTGATATTGGCAAAGTGACATTCAACGAAGCCGCCACGTCGAACAAAGCGCAATTATTCCTGGCCATGCTGGAAATAGGCATAGGCGCAAAAATAGTTCACTTGGTGAACCAGCTAAGAAAAGATAAATTACGCAGGTTATATCAATTCTGGGGAGATCTTGTCTATGCCCTGGCAGGTCTGCTGGCGTTTATAGCGCCACCCACAGCTAAAGTTCGATGCACGATAACGCCTGAAAAGCCCGACTCATCAAGAAATTTCCACACCAATCAACTAGTGATCGCCAACATGCAAACCTATGCAAAAGGCTGGTCGTTTACTCCGGACGCGGTGTGTCATGATGGAAAGCTGGACATTGCACTTGCAAAAAAACACAGCCGGGGCGCCGCACTTTCCGGCTTTGTAGCCGCAGCACGAAAAAAAAGGCAAGCAGCACTGCGGGTCGATTACCTGCAAGCAAGCCATATTCAGTTGCAAGCAGATAGCCCGTTATACATGCAGATTGATGGTGACCCTGTGTCATTTAGCGGTTCAGCAGACATCAACATCCTACCCGGTGCCTGCCTGATTCACACAGGCGCTAACAGAAAATCTTGAAGCTAGGGGCGTTTAGGTGACAAGATCTGTACAACCTGAACCTCCTCAAGCGCATCAGAAGCGTCCTCAGGAAGATGATTAACGCGGGTTTCCAGTTCAGACTGTGCAACTTGCACAATCTGCTTTTCGATGAAACCACAGGCAACACATTCCTTGAAAGTCCCCTCTTCATTACGATAGCTAACCAGGCGATCCATTTCTGCACATTTTGGACAAACCGCTCCGGCAATAAAACGTTTTGGTGACGTCATACTTTGATACCCGCTTGTTTAAGCAATGGGTCAACACTTGGCTTTCTACCTCTGAAATTGACAAACATATCCATCGCCTCCAGAGAACCACCCTGTTCGAGAATACGTTCTTTATATTCGAGGCCCGTCTGGGTATTAAAAATACCCTCCTCTTCAAAGCGAGAAAAGGCGTCTGCAGCCAGTACCTCTGCCCATTTATAACTGTAATAACCTGCCGCATAACCACCTGCAAAAATATGGCTGAATGCGTGACTAAAGCGAGTATATTCAGGAGGTTTAACAACTGCCACTTTGTTTCTGACATAGTCCATTAATGCCAGCACATCATTGTTCTCAGTTTCGGAAAAGTCTCGATGCAATAAGAAATCAAACAAGGCAAACTCAATTTGCCTCATCATTGCCATACCACTCTGGAAATATTTCGCTGCCAGCATTTTTTCAAGCATTTCTTTAGGCAAAGGCTCACCTGTTTCGAAATGCTGACTCATCATTGCAAGCGACTCTTCTTGCCAGCACCAGTTTTCGAGGAATTGAGAGGGCAGCTCAACCACATCCCAGGGCACACCCGAAATACCCGATACCGCCGCAACATCGATAGTGGTTAACATATGATGCAAGCCGTGCCCAAACTCATGAAAGAGCGTAGTAACTTCGTTATGTGTCAGTAAACTGGGCTGGCCATCCACGGGGGGTGTGAAATTACACACCAGAAAGGCCACTGGCATCTGAATCGACCCATCTTCCAAACGGCGCCTTGAACGACAATCTGCCATCCACGCGCCGCCACGCTTGTTTTTTCTGGCATATAAGTCGAGATAGAAACCGGCCACTTCCTTGCCTTCAGAATAAATACTGTAATAGGCGGCACTTTCATGAAATAAACTGACATCATTGCGTAACTGGACATCGATATTGAACAAACGCTTAACTATTTCAAATAAGCCTTTCATTACGACCGGTACAGGGAAATAAGGGCGCAATGCCTCCTGTGAGATATCAAAACGCTGCTGTTTTAATTTTTCGGCATAATATGCGGTATCCCACACATTAAAGGTATCCTGCCCTGACGTCTGTTTGGCAAATGCTTTTAACTCTGCAAATTCCTGTTCAGCTACCGAACCAGCCTTCTCTGCCAATTGTTCAAGAAATTCAACCACCTCATCGACACTCTGTGCCATTTTGGTCGCCAATGATTTTTCAGCATAGTTATCAAAAGCCAGCAATTTGGCCAGAGACTGCCTCGCCACCATAATATCGTGAATGGTTTTAGAGTTATCCCACTTAC
>JBFHPN010000202.1:0-4965 GCA_041592735.1 Oleiphilaceae bacterium
ATCATTCCCGTGATTGCGCCTATTGGTGTAGGAAAAGATGGCAGATCCTATAATATAAATGCTGACCTGGTGGCAGGCAAAGTTGCCGAAGAGCTTAAGGCCGAAAAATTGATATTGCTGACCAATATTGCCGGACTCATGGATAAACAGGGAAAGGTATTGACTGGCTTGTCTAGTCAACAGGTTAATGCTTTGATCGAGGATGGAACGATCTACGGCGGCATGCTGCCAAAGATTAGTTGCGCGCTTGAAGCGGTTAATAATGGTGTCAAAAGTGCCCATATCATCGATGGACGCGTCAGTCATTCTACCTTGCTGGAGATCTTTACGGATGAAGGTGTAGGAACACTTATTACCAATTAATACAGATATTACCAATTAATACAGAGTCCATTGGACCCACTCACAGCGATTCAAAGAATGGTGCGATGACAACTTTGCGTTGAGTTTGGGTTCCGACGGCTACTGACAACCTGATTGCGGCCCCCTTTTTTGGCATCAATCAACGCCCTCAGGGTGTGATTGATCAGGTCATCGACAGATTCTCCAGGCTGGTGACAATTAACCCCGAAAGAGGCTGTAATCGTACCTAATTCAATTTTTTCGACACTATCGGATAAAGTCTGTTTAGCCAGTTTTTGGCGAATATTTTCGGCCACACTAATGGCACCATCGAGTTTAGTTTCAGGTAAAAGAACCGCAAATTGAGCGCTTCCAAAGCGAGACGCCGAGTCGTTTCCTTTAATGTTGCTTTTAACCAGTGAAGCAACGAAACGAAGTACTTTATCACCAATAGTCTGTCCGAATTTTTCATTGAACGCGCTAAAATTATCAATATCAATTAAGACCAGGCATAGCGGAATATTTTCCGCATTACTTAGTGCGACCAGGCCTTCTACTTCTATGTCAAATGCCCGCCGAGTGTTGATGCGTGTAAGCGGGTCTGTGCTTGCTTCTGAATGCAATTTTGCGACTTCCGATCTGAGCTTTTTCATTTCAAAAGACATGTTTTCAATCATAGATTGCATGCAGTGGGTCGCTTCTTCACGCTTTTTAGTTTCTGTAAGGAGTATTTGGAGCAGATCCTTAATATCCGCGACATCCCGAATATGTGCGACTTGCGCAGAAACCTGAGAGAGTGTCTGGGCATATTGGCTTAGATCCTTACCTTCTTTATCCATTTTGAGTAAGAAATCATGGATAATTTCCCGAACACTCTCGCTTAACTGATTCACAGCCGCTTCATGGGCATTGGAAATGAATTCATTATATAAGGTGTTGAGTAGTTCGGAGTTAAAGATCGTCTTTGCTTGATCCAGCTCTATGATGGCTGCTTGCAGCTTTGGATTCTGGCCTGCAACAAATTCATACCAGATAGCATAGTTTTGAGGGGTAGACGGAATATTACGCTTGCTCATTTCTGGTAGGGTGCGTTTCAAAAGATCGATGGCTTTTGATACATCATCTGCGTATTTCATGGGGGTACTCAGAACAAAAGTAATTTGGTGTATGAATATATTAGAATAGACCTAAAACCGCTAAGTAAAAGTAGTTGTTCAATAATTTGCTATAGTTTGTAAAGTATCTTCATAATGTGCAGCGAATTGAGTAATGTTGGACTGCCTGAATCTTGGGATGTAAATGTATGTTGAAGAAAGTTTTAAAGCTCGGTCTGTTGACCTTGATCCTGGTGGTTGTCACGAAAATTTATATCGTTTCGACGACATACATGTCACTTTCAGCATTGAAGGAAAAAACGACGGATTCCTACCTGTTGACGTACAAGTGGATTTCTTCTGGGCTTGATGGCTCATTGAGCATTGAAGGTGTTGAATTTACGCCCTTTATTCTGAAGCGAACCTTTTATATCGATAAGATTGAGCTTCGTTATAGCAATTATTTTTCATTGTTATCCGGTATATCCGGTCTATTTTCAGGTGACCTGGATGGCGTGGTATCACTAGAACTGCCTGATGTGACGACCGAAATAAAAGGAAAACCATTTAAACAGTGGTTAGCTGATGAAACTGGCCAGGTGTGGCTCAAACCTTTTGATCTGTATGGGTGTGGAAGCGTGCGTCATCTCTCTGAAGATGGTTTGAAACAGATGGGGATTAACAGCTTACAAGCTGCGATTAGAGTAGATATTGAGCAGAACGCCCTTGAACAGGATACTATTTCACTTTCTTTGGATCTGAAACACTTTGGCCGGCTAGAACTCAATACCGGTTGGCGCAAGAATAGCGTTAATCAGGCAGTGCGCGCTGCTGAGCTTAGCAAGCTTGAGCTGCAAACTTTTTCACTAAACTATCAGGAAGCCGGCTTATTTCGACGTCTTAATATTTTGTGTAATCCTTCACCCAAAAAAGAGTTGGAGTATTTCAGTTTGCTCGCGGCGACAGAATGGAAACAAGAACTTCATAATAAGGGTTTAATGGTTAGTCAGAATCTTACTGCCGCGTATCGCGAGTTTTTGCTGCAAGGTGGTGAAATAAAAGTGTCCGGCGCTATTCCAAAAGGCGTTGATTTAACGCGTCACCAGTCATTGCTTGATAAGGAACTGATTGGTTATTTTAGCGCTCGACTCTGGTTAAATAATCAAGAAGTTTATAAACCGGCTTTGTTTGTAGATAGCGCGATATTATTTCCAAAACCGGTGCCTGTGGCAGAAAAGTCTGTATCCCAAAAGAAGTTGGTCTTTAAAGCGGGTTATCGAGAAATAGCGAAAGAGAATGTGGCCAATTTTATCGGTCAGAAGATGCGTGTAAGCATGACCAATAATAAAAATTATGAGGGGCAATTAAGCAAGGTCACAGAGTATAATCTTGATTTGCTGCAAACGATGCCGGGAGGGCAGGTAAGCTATCCGCTTATGTTAAATGACATTGAAACGGTTGAAATCTGGTTTAATGATGAATCCAGTTTACCTGTAACTACAAACGTTTTTCCTGCTTATGAGCAAGGCGATGCCGCCAGTTTGAAATGAGAGTGCTTTAACTATGTCTGAAATGAAAGAATGGGTTGCCTGGTTTCGACATGCATCGCCGTACATAAATGCGCAACGTAATCAGGTCATGGTGCTGGCGCTGAGTGGCGAAGCACTGGCTCATGGCAATCTGGAAAATATAATTCATGATATAGCGCTTCTGAATAGTTTGGGTATTCGACTGATTATCGTTTTTGGAGCACGGCCACAAATCGATGAAATCCTTCTAAAAAACCAAATTGCTTCACGTTTTTATCAACTTAAGCATCAGTTGTTGAGAATCACTAATGAGGAAATGATTCCCTATCTGCTTTCTGCCTATGGCCGGCTTCGTTCAGAACTTGAAGCCAAACTCTCGATGGGCGTGATTAACTCACCGATGCAGGGTGCGCGTATCAATGTCGTGAGTGGCAATTTTGTCATGGCCAAGCCCTTTGGTGTGAGTGACGGAATAGATTTGGGTTTAACAGGGCAAGTCCGTAAGATAGATGTAAGCTCGATTCAACAGCACTTGCAGAATCAATCCATTATTCTTGTACCGGCTACTGGCTATTCAATGACGGGTGAAGTATTCAATTTAAGTTATGAATCGCTTGCCGCAGAAATGGCGATACGTGTCGGTGCAGATAAATTGATATTCTTCGGAAATGAAACGGGTCTGAAAACGGATGAGGGTGACTTTGTTCATCAGTTAACGGTAAAGCAAGCGATAGACTATGTCGATAACCTGACCGCCAGATATGCGGTAAATAACGTATCCACTCAGAGCCATAAACATGCTCAAATTAACCAGCTGTTAGCGGCAGCGCATGCCTGTCAATCAGGTGTGAGGCGTGTTCATTTACTCAGCTATACGCATGACGGGGCATTGCTAGAGGAATTGTTTACTCGTGATGGTCACGGCACCATGGTTTCCATCGATGAGTTTGATCAGATTCGTCAGGCAAAGTTGGAAGATACGAATGGGATCATGAGTTTAATTCGACCCCTTGAAGAACAGGGTTATTTGGTCAGGCGTTCTCGAGAATTACTGGAAACGGAGATCGATTACTTTCTCGTGGAAGTCAGAGATAATGCTATTATTGGTTGTGTCGGTCTTTACCCTTTTCCGAAAGACAGTGCAGGAGAATTATCCTGTTTCGCGGTTGACCCTGACTACCGCAAGATGGGGCGGGGGGATCGTTTGCTAGAAGCCGTCACACAACGCGCAATAGCGCTAAAAATGACAAAACTTTTTGTATTAACGACGAAAACCGAACAATGGTTTAAAGAACGAGGTTTCGCTCCGGTTTCGCCTAATACCTTGCCTGGAGAGAAGAATTACAATACTTCTCGAAATGCAAAAGTGTTAATGAAAGAAATTCAATAATCAGCAGGGTTGTATTAGCGCTTCATTATGAAAAAATCTTCAGAAAGACGATCGAGTCTCAGAAAACCTATTCACCATGACGCGATGATGCTTACTCGTGATGGTTTTGGTTTAAATTGCACCATTACAGATTTTTGTCTGGATGGTATGTTTGTTAAGTTCTTTGGCGGGGCTTCAGCGCGTTTACAGGAGTTCCCCGATTTTCAAACTAAAAGTGCTCAGGTATCGCTGGTATTTTCTGGGGAAAATGGTCAGGAATTTAAAATTCGTGCAGAAATAGCACATTCTATTGAAGGTGCATGTGGCTTGCGTTTCACGCAACGTTATGATCAGGCGGTTCAGTCACTGATTAATGCTTCCATCAGTATGGGGGTTACAATTGATCTTAACGTATCCTCCCAAAAAATAATTCAAAAGTGTATTGCGTGCATTTATTCAGACTTTGGCAGTTTACTTGAAAAGTTTTGGGGTGAATTAGCTGCATTATTGCAGGCAGAAGCCGTTAAAGCATCGGATGATCAAACTGCTAATAAACTGATGGCGCTTTCAGAAAAAATTATTAAGACCAGCGATCATTTACAAAAAGAGGTCTTGCTTGGTATTCAAGACC
>JBFHPN010000203.1:0-4947 GCA_041592735.1 Oleiphilaceae bacterium
CCCAGGCCATACTCTCAAACCGTTTGATTCATGTTTCCCAGAACTCCGAACACTTAAGCCGTTCACTGTTGGCGAAAGCCTGCATACTGGGCTCACCCAAACTCTTGCTTGAGCAACTATTTAATTGGATACCCGGCCACTCAGGTAAGCAGACAGCAGCGTATTTACCAGGGAGTGATGGCTTCCCGAAATATATCAAATACCAAAATAAAGCAGTGTGTTTTGAAGATACCACGCCGGTAAAACCTCAGGCCTTATATTGGACCTTATCGCAACTTTGCCCTCCGAATACCAGTGTGTTAATGGATACCGGCAATAGCTTTTTATGGGGTATCCATTATTGGCAAACCCATAACCCGCCGGGTGAAGAGCATAAACTGTTTCACATCGGGATGGGCTTTGCGTCCATGGGGTGGGCAATTGGTGCGTCCATCGGGTTGGCCCTTGCCAAAAAAGGGCCAGTGATTTGTTTTACCGGTGATGGCAGTGTCTTGATGAGTGGCCAGGAAATGACCGTTGCCAAAGAACATAATTTGAACATCCTCTTTGTGATTTTGAACGACTCACAACTGGGGATGATCAAACACGGCCAAACATTAGGTGGCGCCGAGAATATCGGGAATCAGCTGCCCACAGTCGATTTCGCGATGATGGCGCAGGCCTTGGGTTTAAAAGGGCATCGAATTAATAAACTCAGCGATCTGGATGAAATTGATATTGACAGGATGTTTTCAGAATCAGGCCCCTGTGTGCTAGATGTGTATATCGATGCGACCCAAGTACCGCCCATGGCCAGCCGTACCCGGGTTATTGCCGGCAGTGCAGGGCCAGTCACCCCAGTGAAAACGGAGCCCACTCATGTCTAAACGTCAGGTTTATTATTCCAACTTCTGGGAAGAAGTGGCTGAAAACGATAACCCCTTCGCCACCAAAGAAGCCTATTGCCACGGTTACAACGTCTATGGCGATATTCTGCAAAAGGCCTCCTGGTTTGAATATCTTTACGTTATGTTCAAAGGTGAAAGACCGACCCCGGCCCAGGCCAAACTGTTTGAAAAACTGGCGATTGCGCTGGCCAACCCCGGCCCGCGCGAAGCAAGTGTGCGGGCGGCGATGAATGGGGGAGTGGGCGGTTCAACGCATGCGGCTTCCTTAATGGCGGCATTGGCGGTTGGGGCAGGGCAGTACGGGGGTAGTCATGAGGTTTTTCTTGCGGTACAACTTTGGACCACCTGTGGCTTTAATATTGAAGAATGGAAACTGAAGTTGCTGAAGCCAAGTGAAGATCTCAGGGCGGATATCTGGCACCCCATTGAGCATGCACCAGGTTTTGACCCAAATACCCATAGCTGTCCAAGTACGGTGATGCAGATACTGGATGTGTTAGAAGCTGTCCATTCAGGTGGGGCTTTAAGCTGGCTGAAAGAGAATAAACTTCAACTGGAAGCACATTTGGGTTACCCCCTAGCGCTTTCCGGTATTGCAGCGGCTGCTTTCTTCGATCTTGAATTTAGTGAACATCAAGCGTCCATGCTGTATCTGATATTGCGTCTCCCAGGTGCTGCGGCGCACTCACTTGAACAGGAACTGGTTCCATGGAACAAATTTCCGTTTTTTGGGGATGCAATTGAACTACTCGATGATCCAGGTTCAAAAGGTTTGCCAAATCTAGAGGAGTTGTTGTAATGAAAACAAACCCACTTTTAGAGCATGAAGATCGACTCCGGTCAAAAATGGGCAAAGCTTTTTTATGCGAGCGTGTCGTTTTCCGAGGAAAAGATCTGCATCATGATCTTTGCCAAAACGATTGGTTTAGCTTGTATTTGTATAGTATTACCGGCAGAGAGTTTTCTGACCTTGAAAAAAAGGCCCTGAATTTTATCTGGACAGCGACAAGCTACCCAGACCCCAGTATCTGGCCGAATAATAATAGCGCCTTAGCAGGTTCTGTCAGGACAACTGCGTCTCTGGCGTTGATGTCGGGCATGGTCGTTTCTGAAGCATCCCTTTATGGCAGAAGACCAGATAAACGCGCCATTGATTTTTTCTTAAGGGCTGGAAAGGCGATCGATGCGGGAAGCTCACTCGAAGCATTTATCGAGCTGGAACTAAGGTTATATAAACGAATCTACGGATATGGACGCCCTCTTGTGAATGTCGATGAGCGGATTCCGCATACCATTCATAAGATGCAAGAACTCGGATTAAGGCAAGGCCGCTACTTTCAAATGGCCTTGGATGTATATCAGTATCTGAACAAAAAGAAAGGGCTATCCATAAATGTTGCCGCCTTGGATGCGGCCATTTGTGCAGATTGTGGTTTCGATGCCAATGAGTATCACTTGTTTATGATACCGGCATTTTTATCGGGTATGGTGCCTTGTTATCTGGAAGCTAATGAGAAGCGTGAAGGTGCGTTTTTTCCTATTCGTTGTGAAAGTATTGTGTTTTCGGGCAAAAGTCGCAGAGCCTGGAGCTAAAATCCAAGGTAAAGATATATGAAAAGGTTTACAAATAAAGTTGTCATGATTACGGGTGCAAACTCTGGCTTAGGTCGAGCGACGGCCTTATCTTTTGCTAAAGAGGGTGCAAGGGTCGCATTGATAGCAAGAAGAAAGGAAGAAGGTTTGTCCGTCTTGGAAGAAATAAAAAGTGCAGGTGGCGAGGCCATATTTATCTCTGCTGACGTGTCCATAGAAGCTGAGGTCATCAAGGCGGTTGAAAAGATTATCGAAGTATATGGCGGGCTTAATATCGCTTTTAACAATGCAGGGGTGGCCGAGATACCCTGTTCAGTGACAGATCTGGATGAAGCTGAGTGGGACAGAGTCTTGAATGTGAATCTGAAAGGTATTTGGCTTTGTATGAAGCATCAAATACCGAGAATACTCGAAAGTGGCCAGGGTGCAATTGTGAATATGGCATCCATTTATGGCCAGGTTGCTACTGGACTGGGTCTTCCGGCATACGTAGCAAGTAAACATGGTGTCATTGGCTTAACGAAAGCCGCAGCCCTTGAGCAGGCCAAAAATTTATTAAGAATAAATGCGGTTGCTCCGGGATGGGTTCCCACTCCTGGAAATGAGCCCGGCTTAAGCAATCCAGATATAAAAGCCTATGCAGAGAGTATACATCCTATGAATCGCTTGGGTACACAACAGGAAATTGCAGATACTGTTTTGTGGCTTAGTTCAGATCAGGCATCTTTTATCACAGGGCAAGCGATCAATATTGATGGTGGTTATACTGCACAGTAAAAAAGCAGTAGATTAAGCAGAGAACTGTTCAGTCAGCTTCTCTGCTTCCTTAATCAAAAAGTGTATGCCAACTCAGCATAAATACTTCTTCCCGCCATCGGGAAATCATTGACTAGGCCTTCAGCCTCGCTGGGTTCGAAGACAGCTCTGTCAAATAAGTTATGAACAGAGAGACTAATGTCTAACTTATCTACTATGTTTTTCTGTCGAATCGTTAGATCAACCGTAGTGTAGCTGGATAGTGCTTCAGTTCTGGCATCACTATTACTACGTTTCTGTTTTCCAACCCAGTTAAGCTGAGGTGTTATCATCCAATTTTGTTCAGGACTCCACTCAGTCCTAATGTAAAATTGATGGTTTGGTGCCTCGCCAACATCGGTATCGGTTTTATCATCTTCAGATTTCTGATAAGCATAATTGCTTAGCAAACGAAGTGTATTAGATGGTTTATAGTCGGCTTCAAGTTCAAAGCCATAACCATTACGTTTACCAAAATTTTGAGCCTGTTTAGCGCCTGAACCAATATCCTGGAAAGAGATATAATCTTTAATTTTGTAATAATACATATTACTGGTATAACTGAGTTCAGATGAAAGTTGTTGTGAGAAGGCAAATTCATAGGTATCAATTTCTTCTGGCTCAAGGTTCTTATCGCCAAGTGATATTGGATTGCTGGTGACATATAGCTCAGCAATTGAAGGTGCTCTGAATGCTTTTCCGTATAACAGTTTGGTGGTAATCGAATCGGTTGTTGCCCACACCAATGCTAATCTTGGATTAGTCGTACTGCCAAAATCCGAGTAATGATCATAGCGAACACCTGAGGTAAGTTGCCAGTTGTCGGCGAATTGCCATTCATCCTGAATAAATGCATGGTAGGTTGTGCGATCCTCTTCTGGCAACCATACCTCTTCAGTGTCACTTACATCCTCTATTCCCGCTCTGGGAGAGAAGTCTGGATTAAAGTTTTTTGTTTCTGTGGTCTCGTATACGTCACCCCAGAACGTACCTGCGCCGATCCTGATCAGATGCTTGTCTAAACCTCTGAACGTAGAGTTAATATCAAAGCGAGCATTATGGATTTTGTAACCGGGGTTGCCTATAAACCCATCTGGGAAAGCACCACCAAAAGCACCAGGGGGAAAAATCCAGGGGTTTTCTTCGGGATCTTGAGTGTTGTAGAAGTAGCTTAGTCTGCCTTCCACGCCCCAATCAGGGCTTAGATCTTTTAATGTGTAGGTGTAATCTGCTGTTATCCGTTCGCTGCCAAATCGGCCATTCGGATCAAGCGCCTGAGCCAGACCTGGCCCAGTACCGACATTGCTTCGCCCTTGATAGCCTAAACGAAGCCGGGAATTTTCATAGTCTATTTCAATCCTGGCATCCAGCATATCTTTCATTGTATTGACTGGGCCTGGCGCAAAAGACGCATTAGTATTAAATAGATCATCCAAGTTAGATTGTGCATCTCGAGTGACGATCTCTTTCCAGCCATCGGTAGTTTCATACTCAAGAACGATGCCGAGATTAATTCCGTCATACGTTCCTCCATGCTCCAGCCAGCTTGCTTTGGTATCAAAGCTTCCTTTTCTAACACCTGCAATCGTACCGTTAATATCTTTTCGTGATTTGGTGATGATATTGATGACACCGGCAAAAGCATCGGCACCATACATTGCTGAACCGGGGC
>JBFHPN010000204.1:0-4939 GCA_041592735.1 Oleiphilaceae bacterium
ATCCTTACCTTTCAGGAGATAGGTCTGGCCGTCTTCATCATGTCGGCGAACATAATGACCGGTAGCGATAAAGTCGGCGCCGAGGTGGGTGGCATAATCCAGAAATGCTTTAAATTTTATTTCTTTGTTGCACAGAATATCTGGGTTGGGCGTTCGCCCCGCTTTATATTCACTCAAGAAATGCTCAAATACTCTGTCCCAATATTCAGCAGCAAAATTGGCGGTGTGCAAATGTATCCCTAACTTGTCGCAAACTGCTTGTGCATCCTGCAGGTCTGCCAGTGCGGTACAGAATTCGGTCCCGTCATCTTCATCCCAGTTTTTCATGAACAGGCCTTCAACCTGATAACCTTGTTCTTTAAGCAGTAAAGCGGACACAGAAGAGTCGACACCACCAGACATGCCGACAATCACGCGTAGATCTTGTTTCTTCATAAGCAGTATCTAATTTGGCTGAAAATGCAGTTTTGTTTATCTGCAGTTCTGTTTATCTATAGAGATGTCGCAATTCTATTAATGGTGCCCGACATATCAGAGCGAGTTGCGAATAAATTCCGGGCTTCCGGGCAAGTAACTGGCTACGTTTTTCACACGCCAGGTGAGTTCATCCAGTGAGTCAGCCTGAACGGTAATATGCCCCAGCTTTCTTCCGCTGCGCTCCTCTTTTCCGTATAAATGAATGTGAGCATACGGGAGTGCCATGATAGCCCGTATGTTGCCTTTTTCGCTGATAATATTAATCATGCAGGTCGGGCGATTTATCTCGGTGGAGCCCAGCGGTAAACCCGTGATGGCGCGCAAGTGGTTTTCAAACTGGCTACTGACACAGCCTTCAATTGTCCAGTGGCCTGAGTTGTGCACCCGGGGCGCCATTTCATTGGCCATAAGACCTTGCTCGGTTTCAAAGAGTTCCAAGGTAAGAATGCCGACATGACCGAGTTCGTGCATCAATTCTTTTATGTAGCCATTCGCCTGTTTAACGATGTCGTCACAAACTTTAGGTGCTGGTGCCAGGGAATAGCGTAAAATGCCCTCATGATGAATATTTTCGGTGAGAGGGTAGACCGACATTTCATCGCTGGCAGAACGAACGGCGATAATCGAGAGCTCTCGTTTAAAATGAATGAACTCTTCAACAATCAACTCTCTGCCACCCTGGGCTGTCTCGCCAATGGTTTGCCAGGCAGTCAGGCACTGTTCCGGGGATTTAATGACAAACTGTCCCTTGCCGTCATAGCCTTCGGTTGTCGTTTTGGTGACGACCGGGCAGCCTAGTTCTGCCACAGCAGACGTCAGGCTTTCCAGGGAGTTGATGATCCGATAGCGTGGTGTGGGAATAGCAAGTTTGGTGAATAGCGCTTTTTCCAGGGCTCGATTCTGACACACTTCAATGGATCTGGAAGGCGGATATAGGGTCGCTCGCTCTTCAATATACGTGGTCAGTGCCAGCGGCAGGTGCTCAAACTCGTAGGTGACGACATCGACATCTTTCAGGAATCGTTGTAGCTTTTCGTCATCTAAGCTGGCAGTCGGATCACAGGTTATTTCTCCCAGGCCGACACTGGGTTGACCGGAGGTATCATAGAAGTGAAAATCAAGCTCCAGCGGATAGCCAGCCAGTGCAAGCATTCTGCCTAATTGGCCAGCGCCAAGTACACCCACTTTTGTCATCTTTCAGTCTCTGGGATCTGGTTGATTTAATACAGTTTCTGTTTGTTTTGAGCGAAACAGGTTGATGGCTGCTTTAACCTTGCTGTCTTGGAGTGCCACAATTTGTGCAGCCAGCAGACCAGCATTTTTTGCACCGGCATGGCCTATGGCGAGTGTGCCAACTGCGATGCCACCAGGCATTTGCGCTATGCTGAGTAAAGAATCAAGACCGTTTAGTGCTTTAGATTGAACAGGTACCCCTAGAACCGGCAAGTTGGTCTGGGATGCTGCCATGCCTGGCAGGTGTGCTGCGCCGCCTGCGCCCGCGATAATGACTTGAATGCCTCTGCTTTCAGCCTGTTTGGCGTAATCGAAGAGCAAATCGGGGGTGCGATGGGCAGAGACAACTTTTACCTCATAGCTGACACCAAGCTCATCCAGCATTGCTGCGGCATGCTCCATGGTTGGCCAGTCCGATTTGGATCCCATGATAATTCCCACAACTGCTTGCATAACATTACCTCAACTCACTAAGCTTATCGCTTGCCCAGTCTTTAATCTGGTTTTGGCTAAACCTGTTAAAAAAAGACCGCATATAGTAGTGACTCCTTGCATTTGTTGCAAATAGAATTACTACTCAGGCAGGCTTTTACAGTATAGTGCGGGCTTAATATTAAAGCGTTTTTTTGAGGAATAATCGGAATGGAAGGTTTGCGTCCAGAAATTGACGAATTAGATCGCTTTAAAAAGCGAGCAGAGCCTGCAGCAAAAAAAGAGGTGAAAAAAACGCCCTCAGATAAAAGTCCACCGCCCGTTACTGCCAAAAGCGGCTCCGGTGTAAGTCTATTATTGTCTTTTATTATTGTTCTGGCTTTGTTTGCTTTGGGGTGGTACTCCTGGCAGCAACAGCAAGAGATTGATCGTCTCAATGAGCGTTTGGGCGATGCCTCAGGCTTTATGGATCAAAGTAAGCTGTTGATTGCACGTCTTGAAGGTAAATTAAGCGAGACGGGTGAGGTGTTGGCAGAGACGGGTACTTCAGCGGAAAAGAAGCTTGCCTTTCTGGATACCGAAATGCGCAAGCTCTGGGGTGTTTCCAATGACAGAAATAAAAAAGCGATTGAGGAAAATCAGCAGGCCCTGGCAGGTTTAGATAAAAAACTGGATCAGATTCAGAAGGCAAGCACTCAGGAAATTGCCGCGATCTCTGGTGAATTAAAAGATGTGCTGAAACTGATAAAAGAATTTGATGCGCGAGCGAGTACGCTGGCAAATGAAATGTCTGTCTTGAAAACGGAGCAGGATTCCGTCAATGCGTCTGTTAAAAGCCAGCTTACTCAGCAGAAGCAATTAGTTGAAGGTTTCAAAAAAGATGCACAAAGCTATCTTGAGCGTATGGCAAAAATGGATCTGTCGGTTGAGTCGATCAATGTCAGTCGAAGGCAATTAAATGAGCGTGTCGTAGACTTGGATAAAAAAGTAAATGAACTAATGCTTAAATTATCAGGTCCAAGGCCGTAAAGAAGTTCCATGACTTGCGGTAGATCGCAAAATCCATTGAAAGATATTGCTAGAATATGCAGTCTGGCTGAGTTGTTTTGTCGGGCCAGTTTTATTGTGTATTTCAGGATGAGTGTCGCACTTCATGTTAAATAAACTACTTCACCTTGTATTATTGCTTAGTATTCTCGGTGTATCGGTCTTTGTGCAAGCTGAGAATACGTCACCTTATTCCAAGCCTTTTCACAAGCAGGGTCGTGGTTGGTATCCTTCTATTTATTGGTCGACCAGTCGAAACCTGGGGTCCTATTATGTACCCAATACAGATGGGCAGCTCTTCAAAGAATTGACAGATCATGAGCGTAAAGCTGAGGAATATGCACTGGTTTATTTTTTCCGTCCAGATAGCCAATGGGCTTCTGAAGAGCTTGAAGCGCCGACTTATTATATAAATGATCAGATAGTCTTTAACTTGCGGGCGGGCAGCTATACCTATGTGTTACTGCCTGCAGGTACCTATGACTTTGCTGTCAGAAAAAGCATGTTGCCCTTGTTGGGTTTTGAGGCCTTTGACGATAAGTTAATGATGGCTTTCGACTTGAATTTGCAAGCCGACTTTGGTCTCAATCTAAAGCCGGGGGATGTGTATTATGTGCGTCACTCCGAGATTTCTTTTCCCTCCAAGTTGCACTCATCTCTGGATCCTGAAGATGAGATGGCAAAAGCGGATGTACAGTTAGTCGAGCGTGATGTGGCGATGGAAGAAATTCATAAGACCCGTTACCTGACACAATCTTTCTGGCACCCAACCGATGCAGCCGAGGCGGAAGCTTTGTTGAGTGGTGAAATGCAGGATTATGGGTGGTTTTCGGTAATCTGGCCTTGGTCCAATAATTTTCTATGGGGCTTTCCGATATTCTACCTGCCCAGCGATATCTACAGAGAGTTAAGAGGCACGGCCGGGATGACCATGGAGCAAAAGCTTTATCAGCTGGCAGATGATACTGATGCATATCTTGCAGCGATTGAAGATTTGAGGAAGGTCCGCAGAAATTGGTGGGCTCCCTGGCGGAAGCCAGGCTCGCAATTAACGCTAAATGAAGAGTTGATCCTGGATAAGCTAGAGCGCGCTGCACGTGAAGGGAAAATTGTTCCGGCACCCTACGAGAAAGAAAAGGGTGAGCCCTTTATGATGAGTATGGATGACATCAAGAATTACTTTAAAGAAGAAGAGGAGGTTGATGTCTTTCAGGAGCAGTTGAGTGCCATGACTCCCGAGCGAAGGAATAATGTCACACTTCTCAGGCAATCATTGAAATAAAGAATTCTGGTTTCCTGTCGCGCTGGATGCCTTGTTATCTGTTTGATTAGTCTGGCTATTTTTATTTTTTTAATGGTTTTTTGAGCTTGTTTCGCTATCTTCAAAAAAACAGCTATTTATTTATAAAAAAAACAGTATTTCTAATTGACAGTGACCCATAAATCATTAAAATGCGCATCTCAATTTCGAGTTGGGTGGTTAGCTCAGCTGGGAGAGCATCGCCCTTACAAGGCGAGGGTCACAGGTTCGATCCCTGTACCACCCACCAATTTCATGAACAAAATTGGTAGAATTGAAACAGTTTAAGTTATTGCGGACCGGTAGTTCAGCTGGTTAGAATACCGGCCTGTCACGCCGGGGGTCGCGGGTTCGAGTCCCGTCCGGTCCGCCACTTAACTTTTCAGTTTGACGACTCGAGAAAGTAACACCTCATTAGAGGTGAGCGTTACCCAGATGGGTGGTTAGCTC
>JBFHPN010000205.1:0-4925 GCA_041592735.1 Oleiphilaceae bacterium
AGTGCCAGCAGCATGCTTAACAGGGATATTTGCCAACGTATGCTCAAACGGGGCACGCAGGGTCCTCCCAGCGGTAACCAAATCCCGGTTTGTTATGGAGGCTATTGAGTTCATGCCCGGTAGCATTAAACTTCTTACGGATATTCTTGATGTGGCTATTGATGGTGCCATTGGTAACGGTTCGCTGCATGGTGCTTTTGCTGAGTGCCTCATAATCGATACCTTCTGCACCCGATGAAACGATAGCCTGAAGGATGCGGAACTCCGTTAGTGTCAGCGGAATGGTTTGACCATACCAGGAAACAAAAAACTTATCTTCATCAAGCGCCAGCGGTCTGGAGTGATCAGAATGATGAGGCGGGTGTTCAGGTGTCGGGTTGTCTTTACGCGCTGAGCTAATGCGTAACAGACTTTTAATGCGCTCGATCAACAGTGCCAGAGAAATCGGTTTGGTTTGGTAGTCCCAGGCGCCCAGTCGAAGCCCGAATACCTGATCGATTTCATCCGAGCGGTCCGTCAGAAAAATAATCGGAACGTTATCGCCTCTATCGAGTAGTTTGCGGCAAATGGTAAAGCCACCATCGGTATCATCTTTAAGCACCACATCCAGTAGTACCAGATCGGGACGCTCCGCGCCAATGCCGTGCAGTGCTTCGTCTACAGAGTCGTAACAAAGGGTTTCGAAGCCTTTACGATGCAGTGCATCTGCATAGTTTTGTTGTTGGTCCGGATCGTCTTCAACGATAGCAATACGGGTAGTCATTCACACTGTTCCTTACAGCTTAATTCTGAAGTGCGTCCTGTTAACGCACAGGCGTAACTATAACCCAGTTTACGTAAATTGCCTGCCCGAAAATGTGTTCTCCATTATTCCTCCATTACTTACGAAAACCTGCAGAAATCCTGCATTACGCTCCAGCTTCGCTCCAGTACTTAGGGTCTGAAAGTTGATTCAATAGCGCTACAGATTCAGAAAGTGCTCACCCAGGCTTTCGATCTGCTGGATCTGTCGCAAGCACAAATGATGCTCTGCAGATAGATCTCTCATCAACGCATACATTTGAATAATGAACGACCACCAAGGTGAACGCCTTATAGGAGAAGACGATGACTATGAAAAACAACAGATTAACGATGGCCGTGATTGCACTGAGCCTCACGCAGGCAGTCAGTGCTGCAGAACCCTTTATGGAAAAAGAGGCAGACAATACAAATACCTATTGGGGTGTGGGTATCGGTTCGGTGCTGGGCGCGGTGATCGCTGGCCCGCCTGGTGCGGCCATTGGTGGCACCTTGGGCGCTTCAATCGGATGGGGTAAGGATCAGGTTGACGCACGAGACGAAGATCAGGAAGAAGCGCTGCAACAGACATTGGCCTTGCAGCATCAACAACTGACACTGGAGAGCAAACTGCAGCAGGCCGAACAAGAGCTGAGAGGACTAAAGCGAAAACATAGCGAACAGCTTAGCCATTTGAAAGCCCTGCAAGCACAGCAGGATGATAAATCAAAAGAAACGGCCTTTCTTGAAAAACTGGTTAACCATTATACCCAGGATATTTATTTTCGAATCGGACAATCGGCGGCACCTGACGGCAGCCAGGAGCGCTTATCCAATCTGGTGGCCTTGTTGAATGCCTACCCGGATTTGCAGGTGACCTTGAAAGGTTATACAGACCCTTCCGGCAGTGCCAAGTTGAATGCTGCCCTCGCACAGGCACGGGTGGATAGTATCAAACAGCTTCTGCAAGCCCAGGGTATTGATGAAAGCCGGATTATTGGCCTGGCTATCGGAGAAGTGACCCAGCAGCAGGTCGCTGATGCAGGGGGCATCGATACCCAGTCCATCGATAAACAGAATGGCTTGCTTGAGCCCTCCACTCAGGCAGCAGATAGCCAAGAGCAACTGTTAACGCATCCGTATAAAGCGCGTAACCCGGTTCTGGATCGCCGAGTGGCCATCGCGTTGTCGGTTCGCGAGGCGATGTTGCAGAACGCTGGCACCGACGTTAATGAGGGGCAGACCAATGCGTCGCTTGCGAGTTTGGGAGTAGAAAAACCATGAAATGTTTTATCGCCTTGAGTGAGGATCAGATCCTGACGATGTGGATGCAAAACCCTAAATCGGTGGTGCCATTTTCACGCCCATTTGTGAACTCGGCAGCTCCGCATAATTGTTGTGGGCTAGAGCAAGCAAAACGCATGACCTTTGGCGTGCAACCCACCGTTAAGAATCACTAGTCATCGGGGGCAGCCCTTGAGGGGCTGACCCTTGTTTCCCCGAACATAAGAGATCAGAGGATCGCCATGAAACAGTCTATAGCGCCACTTTTCGTGGCCGATGAAGGTCACATTGACCCCACCCTTCAATTAAGAGAACAATTAATGATCCAGCGAATAATCAAGGATTGCCTGGTAGTCGTCAGCTTAGTGTTACTTTGGTTTTTAAGTGATGCCCTGTTGGCAAGCAGTGCGTTAGCGGGCGAGCACACCACGGAGCACACATCGGATCACCTCGAAAATCCGGGTTTTATGTGGATGCAGTTACCAGGGTCTTCAGAAAAAATTTCCGCAGATGCCTTATCAACATCTATCTATATGACGGTCTCCGGGCCCATATTAAGAGCCACTGTCCGGCAAACATTTCGTAATGACACCGCGTTTTGGTTAGAAGGTGTCTACAGTTTCCCTTTACCTGAGCAAGCGGCCGTCGACCAGCTGCGTATGCAAGTGGGTGACCGTCTGATTCAGGGTGAAATCCACGAAAAACAAACCGCCCGCATTCTCTATCAGCAGGCAAAGGAGGCGGGGCATCGCGCCAGTTTGTTGAAACAACATCGCACCAATATCTTTACCACGGAAGTCGCAAACATTGAGCCAAACGATGAAATTATTGTTGAGTTTGAATATCAACAGGTGCTGGATTTCCGCGCTCATCAATATACCTTGCGTTTCCCTATGGTGAGCACGCCACCGTATACGCCTGAAAGAACTCGCCAGACACCCGGTTTTATCGCCCCCGCCAATAGCTATCGGGCTTCGGGGGATGCGCCAGGTAACCCTGTCGAGATTAGCGTGGACTTAAATCCGGGCTTTCCTATTGAGTTGCCCAGTAGTATCAGTCACCCGATAAAAGTGACAGCCAAGGGCAAGGATCAATACCAGATTCATTTAAACGGGGCAGCGGCCTTATCTAACCGGGATTTTATTTTGTCCTGGAAGTTGAAACCGTCCGACAAGCCCTTGGTGAACATTTTACGTGAAGATCTGGGCGGCGAATCCTATGGCTTAATGATGGTGATGCCGCCACAAGCCTTGCCAGGTGAAGTTTATACGCAAGCCAGAGAGCTTATCTGGGTATTGGATGTGTCTGGCAGTATGCAAGGGGAGTCTATTGAGCAGGCGCGTTCCGCGATGCTGAAAGCCTTGTCACGTCTGGAGGCGGATGACTATTTTAATATTATTTTTTTCAATACAGCTGCCTGGTCGCTATTTCCTCATCCACGCGCGGCTAGCCCGGACAACCTGAATCTTGCGCGTGAGAAAATATTAAGGCTGGAAGCCGATGGGGGCACGGATATGCTACCGGCCTTAAAGCGCGCACTAGATATCTCGTCACACTCCGAGCGTTTACGTCAGGTTATTTTTGTCACCGATGGGGCGGTCAGTAACGAGACGGAACTGTTCTCCGAAATTCAACATCGTTTGGCTGAATCAAGGTTGTTCACCGTGGGAATCGGGTCTGCACCTAATAGTTATTTTATGCGTAAAGCGGCGCTGGCAGGGCGGGGTAGTTTTACTTATATAAGCCAGCCACAGGAAGTGAGCCGAAAAATCGATCAGCTCATGCGTACTCTGGAAACACCCGCACTAACGGATTTAGGTTTTGATATCAATGATCCTCTGGCCAGTGTACTGCCAGCAACGCTGCCGGACTTGTATCTACAGGAACCCTTGTATATCGCCTTTAAATCCTCTCATTTCCCTGGTTATGCGGAACTAAGGGGTACACTAAATGGTATGCCTTCCAGTATGCGCGTCCCTCTTCAATCAAGTAGTCAACATAAAGGTGTTGCTGTGGAATGGGCGCGCCGCAAGCTTGATGAACTGGTGGAGCGCTATCAACAGACGAGCGGCGAGCAGAAAACCAGTATTCGTGAGCAGGCATTACGCATTGCGTTGGCACATCATCAGGTGAGCCAGTTTACCAGTCTGGTAGCCGTTGATCAGGCCCCGGTTCGTAGCAGTGGTGAATTAAATACGCTGAATATTCCTGCTAATTTGCCCAAAGGCTGGGTTAGTCAGCCACCCTCTTCCGGGCAGGGCATTCGTCTGGCTAAAACGGCTACAGATAATCGGTTTCATTTATGGATGGGGCTGCTGTGGCTGGCTTTAGCTGTGGTGCTCAAACTTATTGCAAATAACCTTAGCCGGCCAGTGTCATGCGCGTAAGCCTGGCCCGCTTTCTGCTGATACTCTGCCTTGCACTGGGAATCGGGCAGCTTGGCCAAGTGGCCTACTATCATGCTAAAGCCTGGGTTGCTGGAAAGCTTATTGCACGTGCCTGGCAGGAAACGCTTCAGGGGGAAGTTCAAGCTCGCCCCTGGCCCTGGGCAGACACCTGGCCGGTTGCTGCAATCGAGGTGCCCAGGTTAGCGGTTAAGCAGATTGTGCTCTCAGGTGATAACGGCTCGGTGCTTGCGTTTGCTCCGGGCCAGACTGAACATTCCCAAACGGGGCTGGATATAATCAGTGCTCACCGAGACACTCACTTCCGCTTTCTGCAACAACTGCAAGTGGGAGATGAGATTATTCTGCGTAAGCCTGGTAACAGCGTTCACTATCAAATACAGTCCCTGACTGTGGTTGATCAGCGTGATTTTCAAATCGACCCTGGCCTGTTTTATGATCAGCAAGAACCTGCAA
>JBFHPN010000206.1:0-4919 GCA_041592735.1 Oleiphilaceae bacterium
AACGATTAAGCCCGACACAGCGCTAATCAGTTGATTCACTCTTAAATAGGGTAAAATTGCGTTATCCACGATTGAGGCTCTGCCATAAGCGGGCCCGGTATCATATAACCAGCTCCGCCCCTGAAAATTCATCGCAATCGCCAACCCTTGCCCGGCATCAAAAATCACCATTTCTTCTCGAGGTGCGTTTAGTTTGCCAGGAAGAATAAGCATCAGCAGCGTCGTTGCCATGATCATCAGGTAGCCACGGTGCAGGCGAACAAAGATCATCACAGCCAGCACG
This sequence comes from Oleiphilaceae bacterium, assembly GCA_041592735.1. GTDB lineage: Bacteria > Pseudomonadota > Gammaproteobacteria > Pseudomonadales > Oleiphilaceae > PZPK01. Next base: position 284 of record JBFHPN010000206.1, read on the forward strand.
GACACGAAAAAGCAACCAGCCATAATGAGCGAGCTTGCCAAAAACCAATGTTGTGAGAGCACTCTGATTGATCCCAGAAAGGCCATCATGACGGACAAACACAGATCAACAAACTGCAAAACCGGCAGCACAAGCTGAAGCAGCCATTCAGCGATCAGCGCAAGCAGAAAGCAGATCAAGGCCAGCGGTAATATCAGACAAGCGATCCAGGGAACGGCAAACAAATTTGCCAATAGATTTACCGCACTGAAAGGAACCCCCAGGTAACTGTATACCGGCGCCAGAATCAGTATCAGCCAGCACTGAAGAAAAACAACACCATACCAGACTCTACCCTCAAAGCTTTGTAGTGTTGTCACTAACATCAAAATAGCTACACAGATAAATGAAAACCAGAAGCCCGGATTCAGTGGAGCCAAAGGATCAATAAGCAGTACGATGAAAAGCGCCAGGATATAGATACGCAAGCGACTGATACGTAAAAAGCCCGCTGCATAAATAATCCCCAGCACGCACATCACCCATGCTCTCTGGGCCGAAGGGGAAAAACCAACCAGCAATATATATGCAGCGCCTGTCAGTGTAATCACTGCCAGGCAAAAAAAAGATCTGGGCAGCATCGCGTAAAGACCCAGCATGACAATACCAACATGCAAACCTGAAATTGCAATGAGGTGCTGTGTGCCGGTATTGTTCAGCACCTTATGATCATTGACGGATAAGCCGGAACGCTCACCCAAAAGCAATGCCTTTAGCATGCCTTCATGTGTGAAGCCCCCAAGTAAACGATCACAAAAACGGGAAAGATAAAGCCGCAGCTGATGATAGCGGAAACTGGCTTGCGACAGGATGTCCAGGCTTTCCAGAGGACGTATTTGCTGCACACTCCTGACGTTGCCGGCTAACACCACGCCGCGATAAAATAAATAGGACTCAAAGGAAGCGCCTAAAAAGTTGACTGAGGCGCGCGGCCTTTTTGCCTGAACTGACAAGCGATAGACCTGCTCCGTTAATTCCATCTCATGTGGCCATCTCAATACGGCTTTAAATCCCTCACCAGCCAGAGCTTCAGTGCCGGAATTGACATCCATCAGACAAAATTCTGCAGACAGACCAAACTCTGAAGTAACCGGAATGTCACACAGATACGCCGTAACATAGATGGTTTGATTTTCATATTGAGTTTTCAACACTGCGGCTTTAAGCGCATGCGCTGCATCATAGGCATAGATATAGCCTGCCAGACAACCCAACACAGCGATCATGCTTTTAAAGCTTGTACCATATTTCAGGCGTGAGGGACGTTTGAGAGAATACTGAAACGACAAATAGGCTGCTTGAATCAGCAACAGAAAAAGTGCCCATTTTTTTATTGAATATAGACTAGTATTACTAGTTTCAGATAAAAAATAGAGTAAGATAACGCCAGCGATAAAACCGGGCATTCCAATAAACATTTACTCATCCTTGAGTCAGATTTATAGCGGTCGATCCTTGCATGCCAAAAAACTTTATAAAGAAATATTTGCCTGACCCGGGCTCGGTCAAAGACAATAAATCTTTGCGTTTTTTAGGCCCCTTGATTCACGAACCCAACCTTTGGCACCTCAACAGACATTCCGTTGCCAAGGCCTTTGCAATTGGCCTTTTCTGGGGATGCATCCCCATGCCGTTTCAAATGGTTGCTGCAGCGTTTTTTGCGCTCAGGTTCAATGCGAATATAGCTCTTTCCGTTGCGCTGGTGTGGTTTAGCAATCCACTCACGATGCCCCCCATTTTTTATGCCGAATATCTGCTAGGCGCCTGGATTCTCGATATTCCCTATGCTTCGTTCCATTACGAACTCACACTATCCTGGTTTAAAGATAAACTATACGTCATTGTTTTACCGATGTATGTCGGTGCAATCCTCGTTGGGCTTGTTTTGAGTGCATCGTCCTATCATTTTATTCACTGGATCTGGAAAAGAAGTGCACTGAAAAAGTGGCAGAAAAGGCTTGAAGACCGCGCCAGTAAAAAAAACAACACGTTATAAGGGATTTAGTTTAGTGCCTTGAGCTGACCAGCTTCCATCATCAACACACGATCCATGGTCTTCGCCAGGCGGGTGTCGTGTGTCACCAGGACAAAACTGGTTCCCAGCCGACCTTGCAGTTGTAACATTAAATCCTGAATTTTACCGGCAGTATTTTCATCAAGATTACCTGTTGGCTCATCCATCAATACGCACTTCGGATCATTCACCAGCGCCCGGGCAATCGCCACTCGCTGACGCTCACCACCCGATAGCTCAGAGGGTTTATGCTTAACCCGATGCGCCAGCCCAACCAGTTCAAGAATCGCCAGCGCTTTTTCATCTGCCAGCTTGCGCTTCATCCCGGCGATATAGAGCGGCATGGCAACATTTTCCATGGCACTAAATTCGGGCAGAAGATGGTGAAATTGATACACAAAGCCCAGCTGTTGATTTCTAAGGCGTGTAACCTCTCTGGCCGAGGCTTTATTAAGTTGAACACCGCACACGGTGACATCGCCACTACTGGCTTTATCCAAGCCCCCGAGGATATTTAGTAAGGTAGTCTTTCCAGAACCGGAACTCCCAAGAATACTCACCGATTCTCCCGCCTTGAGCTGAAAATTCAGCTGCTTGAATATGGTGACAGCATCCGCTGCTTCACTGTAAGTTTTGGCAATATCTTTGGCCTCGATGATGAACTCACCAGCTCCCTGAGCACCCACTGCTGACTTACTCATAACGCAGTGCCTCCGCAGGTTGAACTTTCGAGGCACGCCATGCAGGGTAAAGTGTCGCCAACAAACTCATCAGCAATGCGCTGCCTGAGACAATTACTACATCATCCATTCTCAACTGGGAAGGCAAGTCGCTGATAAAATACACATCCGGATTTAAAAACTGGGTTTTCATCAGGCTTTCAATAGCAAGAATAATCTCACTCACATTCAATGACAGAATGATCCCGATAGTTGTGCCGATCAACGTTCCCACCACACCGATATACGCGCCCTGTACAATAAAAATAGACATAATTGCTTTAGGGGTCGCCCCCATCGTTCTGAGTATTGCAATATCCGCTTTTTTGTCGGTGACAACCATCACCAGGGTAGAAATAATATTGAATGCCGCAACGGCCACTATCACCATCAACAACAGGCCGATCATGGTTTTTTCCATACGAATTGCCTGGAATAAATTACCATGGGTTCGCGTCCAGTCTACACTGTAATAACCGGCATCGAGATTGTATGCTATTTCGCGGGAAACTTGTGGCGCGTCGAGCAGGTTGACCATTTTCAAGCGCAAACCATGAACAGACTCATCAAGCCGGAGTATTTTTGCGGCATCGTCCATGTGAATCATCGTTAAGGATGCATCAAGATCAGCGCCTACCTTGAAAATACCCACCACCGTAAAACGCTTTAATCGGGGAAAAACACCGGCAGGCGTCAGTGAAGCTTCAGGCAGAACAACGGTTACTTTATCTCCCAGGGAAAGCTGCAACTGCCGGGAAAGAATTTCTCCGATAATCATACCGAATTCACCCGATACAAGGTCATCCAGACTGCCCTGAACCATATGCCTGGAGATGATAGAAACGTCCGTTTCTTCTTCCGGCAAAATACCATTTAATTGAATACCATGAACCGAACCATTCTTGGTCACCATACCCTGAGCATTAATAAATGGCGCTGCAGCGATGACTTTAGGATGGGCAACCACTTGTTTTTCAACTGCCTGCCAATTGCGCATATCTGTATACGGTTTAATAACCGCATGAGGGACCATACCCAGAATGCGCTGCTGCAATTCCCGGTCAAAGCCATTCATCACCGACAAAACCGTAATCAGCAAGGCCACACCAATAACCAGGCCCACCATAGATGTCAGTGATATAAATGAAATAAAGTGGTTACGGCGCTTGACCGCTGTATAACGGAGGCCGATTAAGAAAGGGTATCGTTTTATCATCGCGCGATTAAACCACAGGGGCTTTCAGCAAACAATATAATCTTGCGTTAGAAAGAAAATTCTTCTTTGCCAAAATGTTCTGAGCGGCCTTACGCTTTTTTTGCTTTAATTAATACATCCAATTGTATTCCTGATGCGTATAAAAACATGACTGATGACATAGAAACCTTTGATGAACTTGTTAACCGTCGCCAGTATTTCCGAATTACTGATACTGTTTCATTGGAAATCGTGCCGATAGAAAGCCATCAATCCGCTATCGAAAAATTTCACCTTAGCCCGGAATTCGGCCTGTTGTCCGAGTTTCAAATGCTCGACGTGGAGTCCAAACATTTGCTACACGCACTGAATGACAAAGATAAAAACCTGGGGCAATTTTTAAAGCTGGTGAACCGCAAACTTGACTCTCTGGCGCGCGTTATAGCATTGAATCACCAGATAATTCCTCCCGACAGTATGCGCGAAGTTAATCTCAGCGAAGGGGGCCTCTCAGTGAGGTTCCCCCAAGCATTTGCAAAACACGATAAATTGGCCATTAAATTAATTCTTTTTCCAAGTTATAGCGGCTTATTGCTGGAAGGCAGTATTCTCTCTTGTATCACAGAACAACAGGATTATACCCTGCACATTGAGTTTCAAGGTATTTCT
>JBFHPN010000207.1:0-4890 GCA_041592735.1 Oleiphilaceae bacterium
CCATATCCATGAAACGCCAGCCGACACCTCTAACCATACTTTCTTGCATTAAGCCAGAGAGGGCAATTAAAGGGATAACCAGTGGATCAAGGGCTTCTTCAGGGGCTGATGACAGTCCGCTGGCAAATGATGCTTCCAGGCTATCAAGCGCATCACGAATATCGTTGATGACTCTGATCGTGTCCGAGGATAACAATTCTTTAGATTCATCCGCGCAATATAATAATGAGTTTAATGTCGATTTAATGCTGCCCGGGCGAGAACCGTCGTTGATGATTAGTAGTAATTCACGTTCAGGGTTTGCCAGTTCTTCTTCGCTGGCGGCCAGAAATCCGGGCTGCGTGCCGGTAATTTCAGTGGTGGCTCGTAATAACACTGCTTGAGACTCTTTACTGATAGCGGTCTCGCTGTTGATCAGCATAAATACGGTGCGTAACATGCGTAATGAGGCTTCAGCTCGCTCTGCATAGCGACCTAACCAGAATAAATTCTCCACGACACGGCTCGGTAAGCTCACCAGCATGGCTTCGCGTTCGCTTTGCGTTGCTTCACTGTTAACTTGATCAGTGATGCGTTCAGGTTCGGATGCCGTGACCCAGGTATCTTTACTGGGGCATCCTGTTTGCATGCTGATTATCTGCTGGCCGATTCCAAGGCCGACTCGGGTTAATCCGCCTGGCATCACGATATAGGAACTATCCGAAGCGACGGAAAATGTTCGTAGTATCGCCGGGCGTGCTTCAAGTGAATCCTTCCCGAGCGTGGGGATATGGGATTTTTCGATCCGTTCCTGAGCCACGAACTGTATGGGTTTTTGTTTTATTCTATTGATCAAATCTGCCAGGGCGACGTCTGAGAGATCGCCACCCCAAACACTTTGAATACCACTGCCACGATATATCGGTTTAATTATCAGGTTTCTGATATTTTGAAGAACGAACTCCATATCCTTCTCGTTACCGCACCAATAGGTAGTGACCGATGCAAGACGAGGTTCGCGCCCAAGTAATGATTTGCTGATGTCCGGAAGGTATTTTAATAACACCGGGTTTTCCAGAACGCCAGATCCAAGAGGGTTGGCAATGATTACCTGACCGGAACGCACAACATCGAGCAGCCCGGGGACGCCAAGTTGTGAGTCGCTTCTGAGTTCGACGGGATCGCAAAACACATCATCAATGCGTCTCAGAATAACATCTACCCGGCCCAGACCATCCAGTGATTTCATCCAGACAAAGCCGTTCCGAACCACCAGGTCTCCGCTCTGGACGAGAGGAAAACCAAGATAGTTAGAGATATAAGAATGCTCAAAATAAGTTTCGTTATGCCCGCCTGGCGTCAACACCACAACACGTGCCTGGTTGTCAGAAGGGGATAGCGATATTAGTTTATGGCGCAGCCGTTGAAAAAAGCTGGCCAGGCGATGTACGTGGCTATCCCGGAACAGGCTAGGGAAAACACGTGACATAACGGTTCTGTTTTCGAGTACATAACCGGCTCCGCTGGGTGCCTGGGTGCGATCAGATAATACGCACATAGCACCATTTTGACGCTGCACCATGTCAACGGAATGCAGAATCAGTTCGTGATCACCCGGAACTTGAATACCCTGGCAGGCTCTTAAAAAACCGCCATGAGCAAACAGGGCTTCAGCGGGAAGGATGCGGTGTTTTAGCAAGTTACGAGGGCCATAAAGGTCGCGTAAAATCAGATTAAACAGTTCTGCCCTTTCGAGTAAGCCGGCTTCTATTTTGGCCCAGTCTTCACTGCCAATGACCGCCGGAACGAGATCCAGTTCCCAATGACTGTTAGCGGCGTTGCGTTCATCGTAAATATTATAGGTAACACCATCATCCCTAAGGATACGTTTGGCTTTTTCCTGGCGTTCATTCAGCGCTTTAATGCCAAGTTCATTCAAGCTATTGAGCAAATATTGCCATTCTGGCTTTATAATACCTTCAGCGGTGTGAACTTGATCCGGAATACCTGAAACGGGGCGCTGATAAGTGAGGCCGTCTTTGTTTATCTGCGAGCCTTTCAGCTTTGCTTGCATTTGCATTTGAATTTGCGGCAAAGGTTGATTTTGTTGTTCGGATTGAGACACGCTTACCTACCTGAAAGGGGGTGATCAATAAAGAATTGATCACCACGCTGTTACCATTGGTTTTTTATTATATACCCATTTTACAGGTATTATTGATTTATTCCTGTTTTCTTGGCCGTCTTAGGTCAAGCGTGTAAGGATACTCATTGGTGGGCTCTTCAGGCGGCGGAGTCATAGGGCGCGAAATCTTTTCATGGGGGTAAAAAGATCTGAGTGCATTGACTTCTGGTCTCGGTGGTATTGGGCCTTGGGTATGACTGGTTGTATCAAAGCGATTAATGCGCCTGGATTCTGCCTCAAAGCTATTCACCGGGAAGGTTTCATAACTGCGCCCTCCAGGATGCGAAACATGATAAGTACAGCCTCCGATGGAGCGTCCGTTCCAGCAGTCGATCAGGTCAAAAACAAGTGGAACGTGAACACCAATGTTGGGGTGCAATGCAGACGGGGGCTGCCAGGCCTTATAGCGAACTGCGCCAACATATTCACCCTGACGGGCCGTTTGTTTCAGTGGGACACGGCGGCCATTGCAGGCGAGTACATAACGGCTATCGGTTAATCCGGTGGCTTTGATTTGCAAGCGCTCCACGGATGAATCAACATAGCGCGCTGTACCAAAGCTGTTACTTTCTTCACCTAATACGTGCCAGGGTTCAACAGCCCAGCGCAGCTCAAGTTCAATATCATCCAGCTTTACACGGCCATAGTGGGGGAATCGGAACTCTTCAAAGGGAGCCAGCCAATCTAGTTCGAATGGATAACCGTGTTCCTGAAGATCGATCACGACATCTTTAATATCCTGCATGATGTGATAGGGCATCATAAAGCGGTCGTGCAGTGCCGTACCCCACCTGACGAGTGGTTTCTTATAAGGTTTTTTCCAGAAACGTGCGACCAGGGCACGAATCAGCAGGGCTTGAACAAGTGCCATCCGGCTATGAGGCGGCATTTCAAATCCACGAAATTCCAGAATACCCAATCGCCCACTGGCGCTTCCGGGTGCATATAGTTTATCAATACAGAACTCGGACCGATGGGTGTTGCCGGTAATATCAATCAACAAATTACGTAACAGGCGATCTACCAGCCATGGTTGAGGAACTTCTCCGTCGGACATTTGTGCAAACGCAATTTCCAGTTCATAGAGCATTTCATTGCGACCTTCATCCACACGAGGCGCCTGGCTGGTTGGCCCAAGAAACATGCCGGAGAATAAGTATGAGAGGCTGGGATGATGCTGCCAGTAGGTGATCAGGCTGCGCAATAGATCTGGCCGGCGCAATAAAGGGCTATCCAGTGGCGTTGCACCCCCCAGGGTAATATGGTTGCCACCACCGGTTCCGGTATGCCGTCCATCAAGCATGAATTTCTCGGTTGAAAGACGTGCAAGGCGTGCTTCTTCATATAAGCTCGTAGTCGTTGAAACCAGTTCATTCCAGTTGCTTGAAGGGTGAACATTGACTTCAATGACACCTGGGTCTGGCGTGACCAGTAATTTGACTAACCGGGGATCTCTGGGCGGTTCATAGCCTTCAATAATGACGGGCAGATTCAGTTTAGCGGCAGTTGCTTCTATGGCAGCAATTAATTCAACATAATCTTCCAGGTGTGTGAGAGGTGGAAGAAACAGATGTATTTTTCCTTCACGCGCCTCGATGCAAAGTGCCGTTCTGACGACCTCTTTCCAAACAGGGTCCATTAAGGAAAATCCACTGCCGTTATCTGCCTTCGCTTTCTTTTCATGATCATGCTGCACGCCTGGTTCAGACTGGCTGACAGCTTGAGGCGAAAACGGCATATCAGCGTGTTTCGTGAGGGATGCTCTGGGTGCGAACTGATCCCGTTCAATGGGCGGCTCCTGGTCCTTTTTGGCTAGCCAGGGAAGTGCGTTGAGGGGTAGCCTTAACCCCATAGGTGAATCACCAGGTATCAGCACAATTCGACCCCGTTTCATTGGCCAAAGGCTGCTCTTCCAGCTAGTGGCATCTTCACCTTTGGATAGGGGGATGACCAGACCGGTCGGAACATGAATGCCACGTTCGAGTAATTTGGCAAGTCTTTGTCGATCTCGGGAGGAACTGAGATCCTGCGCCAAAAGGTCAATATTGACCGGCAGTGACTGTTCCTTTTGCAGATAATGCAGGCCATCCTCATAAGCAGGTTGGCAATGATCCTTTTCGATGCCGAGCAGGGCACTTAAACAGGCGCCAAATTGGGTGACATTTTTGAGTGTATGGCCATAATTTTTGTCCACCCTGGCGAGTAATGAGGGGTCTTGCCAGAGCGTTTCACCATCCTTGCGCCAGAATAATCCCAGCGCCCAGCGAGGCACTTCTTCACCCGGATACCATTTTCCCTGGCCATAGTGAAGTAATCCGTTTGGAGCAAAGCGGTCGCGAAGCCTAAGAAGCAATGTTTTGGCACGAGACAATTTGTCTTCACCCAATGCTTCAGTGTTCCACTGGGCAGACTCCATATCGTCGATTGAGACGAAGGTGGGCTCGCCACCCATGGTCAGGCGAATATCCTGTTCTTGCATTTCCTTGTCTACCGCAAGGCCTAGCGCATTAATTTGATCCCACTGATCATCCGTATAGGGTTTGGTGACGCGTGGGTCCTCGAGTATTCGTGTGACTGTATTGGAAAAATCAAACTCAACTTCACACTTATCGGTAAACCCGGCAATGGGAGCTGCTGAAACAGGATGTGGTGTACATGCCAGCGGAATATGACCTTCACTGGCAAATAAACCAGAGGTAGGGTCCAGACCCACCCAACCTGCACCG
>JBFHPN010000208.1:0-4869 GCA_041592735.1 Oleiphilaceae bacterium
AGGAAATTAAAACCAGATTATATTCAACGACGGCTGAACTGGCAGAGCAAGGTAAATTCAGGCCCGCAATCAAGACAGTGCATATCAATAAGTGCCCTATGATTTCACCGGCATCGGTTATTAAAACGATTCCTGATTTAACGAGGGATAAGTGGGAGCTCAATACTGAACAGTTAACACAGCATTTAAACTGGATCAGATCAAATCCGTTGTTTATTAAAAAACTGTATGAGCTTTTTTCCGAACCCAAAATAAACCCACAGGAGACTGATCCTGATTTAATGATTTATAGCGGTTTTTTTAAGCCTAGCGATAAAGCCTTAATGACTCAGGTCAGACAATCATCGCCGCAAGAACTGGCTGAGAGAGAGTTTAATTTTCAAGATACGCGGTTACAGGAGTTGCTGTTCAGATATAAAGCGCGTAATTTTCCAATAGCCTTGACCGATGAAGAGCAGGATAAATGGGAAAGATATTGTGCACACAAGCTCTTGGATCCCGGCTCAAAATACCTGACGTTTGCTGCTTACTTTCAGCGAATTAATGAGTTGGCAAACATTGAAAATCTCTCGAAGCGTGATCTGAGCATACTTGAAGATTTGAAGTATTATGCTGAGAGTATTTATCCTTATCAGTAATCGTGGATGTTTCCCTGGTCGCTTGCGCACCCTTCGTAAGTCTGGGTGCAAGCGACTCGATATTCCCTAAGCTTTAAAAAAGCTGAAGTGTTTTAATGCGATCTTTGCTTAATTTGACAGCGGGTAAATTGTCTTCAGATAAACCCAATTCTTTAGCGGTATATAACAGTAAATGCCGCCCTTTATTGGACAAGAGTTCCTCAATTAACTGTTGAAGATCCTGTACATTTAATTGTTGCACTGCATTGGCCAGGGCTTCATTGGTGTTGAATGAATAGTTTTCCCGATCAATGTCCTGCCAATATTTGTTTGAAACGCTGTAGAGGGTATTGTTTTGTTTGAGCAGTTTGCTGATAACGGCCTGTTTAAAGCGTTCGAGAGACTGCTCAGGCATCTTTGAAACAGTCTGCTGTGTTGCATTCAGGAAACGCATTGTCTCCTTGTGAAGCGTTTCAGCGCTGCTTGATGGTGATTGGACAACAAAGGCGATGGCTGGAACATCAAGTAAAGAAAAACCGGTAGCGAATACAATATATCCTAGTTGTTTGTCTGTTCTGATGTCTGCGTAATAGTCAGTTGCGATAGCTTGATTTAATAATAAGAATTTTGCCTGTTCCCTGAATGTTTTATCTTTGCCTTGTAAGTAAAACAGATAGCCAGTATCAGGATGATCAATCAATCTGTAATTGATCCAGCTGTTTTGGCCTTCCAGCCTAATGATCTTGGCGCGATCAATTTGGGACATCGTTGCGTCTTTTAAAAGAGAGGCTTCAATTAAGCTGGCAATGTTGAGTGTGGACGCCCGGGTTAAGTTGCCGTTTGCTAAAAGCACCGTTTGTAAGGTGTCCAGAAATACTTCTCTGAATTTGGTCATTTCATTAAACGTTAACGTTGCTAAAGACGCCAGGCGCTCTTGCTCGTCCCAGGAAGGTGAGATGAGTAGATTCTGTGCAAGACTGAATGCTTGTTCAAAGGGCTTTTTATCTTTAGCATTTTCAAGCTCTCTGGTAAGGCGCTCTTTGATAATATTGAACCTGTCCTCTCTAAAAGTACCTGTTTTCAAGGTTGAGAGTATTTTCTGTAATAAAATGCTTTGTTTGTCATCATAACCACTGATCTTAATAGTGAGACCACGCATATGTTGATAGAGTTCGAATTGTAAACCCGCTAAGTACGCAGGGTAGGTAAACTCACTTAACATATCATTTACCAGCGCAATCATAATATCGGTTTTATTGTAATGGTCGGCGGAAGAATTGGCCGCGGCTGAACGCAGGGTTAAAAACAGATTTGCTTTGGGTGTGCCAAAAGAGGTATCAGCCGCGTACCAGACATCATACCCTTCAGATTGCCTTAGAAGCTCTGGCTGTTTTGATGTTCTGGTAGCTAAGAGCCTGGTGTTTTCTGGAATAAACTCATTCGCTGCCGGTGGAAAAAGGTCCAGATACGTATTTACGATATTAAATCTGGCTAAACGTTCTGCATCTACCGGACTTATTTGATAGGGGACGTCATACCACGGTGATTTCTGATTAACAGGAAGCTCTTTCGCGTTTAGCACAATCAGCATGTTTAAAGGTGATAAGGCAGATAGATAGCGCTGATAAAGCTCAGGGGCATAGTCTTTCAGGGTGTAATATTCACTCAGTACTTTCTCAGGTTGGCTATCTTGAAGCGCCATTGCTAATGAACTCGTAAAATGCAAGGGTTCCGTTTTTTCTTGATAGGTAAAGGCAATATCCAGGAGCGTCACCTGTTCATCAAAGTAATGTTTTTTGATGCCTTGCTGTTTGAGCATCGCAATGTAATCAAACACAATGTCGATAATTGAATCGTACTCTGCCAGCCCTTTTTGAGTCAGAGACATGTTGATCATAAAGAGCGCATTATGGTTGGTGTCAAACTGTTTACCTGCTGAAAGGCTATCGACTAATTCAAGTTCTTTGAGTTTTGATAGCAGGCTGCCTTTACCTTCGTGTCCAATCAGGTTGGCAATATAATCAACAGGCTTGGCATCCAGGTGTTTTCTGTCAGAAGGTATTGGAAAGGCAAGTGTAAGGCTGCGTTTATCCATGACGCTTTGAATATTTACTTGTTTAGGCAGAGCGTTCTCATTGAAGAACGGCTGGCTGACCTCTCTGCGCGTAATATTACGGTCCGGGATATTTGAAAATTTTTCTACCACCCAGTCTTTTAAAACAGGGAGTGGTTCTTTGCCTAAAACGACCAGGCGCATGTTATTCGCTGAATAATGTGCTTCATAAAACGCAAGTAATGCGTCCCTTAAACTTTTAGACGGCGTGTCTTTCAAGGTATCTAGATTTCCGACCGAGAATTTTGAATAGGGATGGTCTGTTGCCAGTGCCAGTTTCAAGGTTTCAAAAAAACGTCGGCCATCATCCTTAATTTTGGACGTGTATTCAGAATGTACGGCATTGACCTCACGTTCAACATATTCAGCATTAAACAGAGGGGCGGTAAATTGTTGGGCGAAGCGATCTAAGGCTTCTTCCAGAAAACCAGCCTGTATATCAAAAAAATAGTTGGTGTGTTCCAGAGATGTCATCGCATTGTGCGCACCGCCATGCTCGCTGATGAATTTCTGATATTCATCTGGGGTCGGGTATTTTTTTGTACCCAGAAAAAGCATGTGTTCCAGAAAGTGAGCGAGTCCCAGAAAATCTGAAGGATCGTCTGCGCTGCCAACATAAACGTCCATCGCGGCAGACGCTTTATCGGTAGTCGGATCGGAAACCAGCATCACCTGTAATTGGTTAGGCAAGTTTAATGCAAGATATTCTCGCTGATCGTTGGGGCTTTTCTGAATATTTGTGATGACGCTGAGCGTTTCAGCTTGCAGGTTGTTTGAAATAAAACTGACTACAATAAAACAAACGATATATAAATAATGTCTGAACACAATTCGCCTCAAGCTTATTTGGGTAAAGAAAAAAATCATTGTGGGTAGATTGGTTTCTAACAATCAGGGGCGTGTTAGCTTCATATTACAACCCGATATTTTCAAAACCCAACGTTATCATAAAATACCGTGAAAAATAGAGTAAAACATCTAGTTAAATAAAATAAAAATCCGCTACATAAAGATCCTAAAAGTAGTAAATATGCGGCTTTCAACGGTTGCCGGTTTTAATTTTGGCTATATACTTAATGAATCTTTTAGGGCATTGGCGATTGATGTCTTTACAAAAGAGAGTCATAACAATGCAGGGATTATCTACTTAACCATAAAAGTTGGTAAGCGAATTCTTAGCGAAGCGCAATCAATCAAAACATTTTGGGGTATGAAGTAATGAGCTATTTTGTAACCGGTGGAACCGGTTTTATTGGTCGTTTTTTAGTTGAAAAACTGCTGGCACGAAAAGAAAAGATTTATTTACTGGTTCAGGAATCCGGCATGGAAGGTTATGAAAAACTTCTGGGCCGTTGGGGTGTGACCAGTAAAGAAGTTGAAGCTGTTACTGGTGATTTGACCAAACCCAATTTAGGCATCTCAGACAAAACGCTGGCAAAGCTCAAAGGTAAGGTGACTAACTTTTATCATCTCGCAGCAATTTATAATCTGTATGCGCCTGCCGAAATCCAAAAAGAAGTTAATGTCCAGGGTACCCGTAACGCGATAAATGCTGCAGAAGCCATGGGTGCTCGCTGTTTTAACCATATCAGTTCTATTGCGGCCGCCGGTCTTTATAAAGGCACCTTCCGGGAAGATATGTTTGAAGAAGCTGAAAAGCTTGATAACCCTTACCTGCAAACCAAACACGATTCTGAAAAAGTTGTGCGTGAAGAGTGCAAGATTCCCTGGAGAGTATATCGACCGGGGATGGTTGTCGGGCACTCAAAAACGGGTGAAATAGATAAGATTGATGGCCCTTATTATTTCTTCAAAATGATTCAGAAAATTCGCAGCATGATTCCACAATGGATGCCAACCATTGGTATCGAAGGTGGTCGCATCAATATTGTACCGGTTGATTTTATTGTTGCTGCGCTTGATCACATATCTCACGTTGAAGGTGAAGATGGCAAGTGTTTCCATCTCACCGATCCTGATCCGCATAAAGTGGGTGAGGTTCTGAATATTTTTGCCAAAGCAGGTCATGCGCCTACCATGACCATGCGTATTGATTCGCAAATGTTCGGTTTTATACCGTCTATGGTGCGTAACGGGCTAAAAAATTTACCCCCGGTTAAACGTATTACCGGTGCTGTC
>JBFHPN010000209.1:0-4851 GCA_041592735.1 Oleiphilaceae bacterium
GTCTGCATCTGGTTGGCGTGCCAGTGAGTTATAAAGCGTACTATGCTTTTGTAGTTTCAGGTTTAAATAACGGAATAGCCATGCGCTGAGCAGTAATAAACTCACTACAACACTCAACACCAGGAAGCTATTTTCGGGAAAATGCCAGGTAGCTGCTTGACCGGTCAGGTAGCCGGGCACTAAGTAAAAGGGTGCCCAGATTGCAGCAGATGCGGCATTAAATGCCGCAAAACGAAGTTGTGACATGCCTAGCATGCCTGCTATTAAGGGTAAAACGGGTCTGACAGGCCCGATAAAGCGCCCAAGCATGACACTCTTGCCACCATGCTTATAGAAAAAGTTCTGACCAGCTGTGAGCATATCGGGATAGCGTGAAAACGGCCACAAATTAGGAATGCTGTCTTTGAAGTAACGCCCCAGATAAAAGCTGATACCATCGCCAGCGATAGCGCCCAAAAAACCGGCAATCAAAATATGTGTCAGAACAACATCTAGGTGGCCCGCAGCACTGGCAACCAGAAACAGTAGAAGAACGCCGGGAACGATAATGCCGGCAACCGCTAATGATTCAATTAGCGAAATAAGGAAAATGCTGAATAATAACCAGTTTGGGTTTAATTTGAGCCAATCTATCAAGGGCTGAAAATCTGCCGCAGTCATGAGCATCCTGGATGGCGGTGATGAAATAAACACCGGGCTTGCTGGTAATGAAGCGCAACCGGTTGGTTTGAGATCGAGCTTAAGTAGCCGGTGACCGAGGTAACTTAAGCTTGATGAAAGCAGACGCGATTATGGCCATTTTTTTGAGCTTCGACCAGCGCAATATGCGCTTCAGCAATAAGCTTGTTGGCGAGCATGTCTTCACTATCATGGCGTTGTTTAGGTGCAAAACTGGTACAACCTAAGCTCACGTTGATGCTATCTACATCGGGCCAGTGGCTTTCTTCAATGGTTCGGCGTATGCGTTCAGCAATCACCAAAACGCCTTCTGAGGGCGTGCAAGGCAGTAATAAATAGGCGGTTTGCTTACCATCAAAATAGTCGCTGTCTCCTGCTCTGATCATGGCTTTCAGCGTTTCTGCGAAACGAATCAGGAGCACCTGAATGGTGGGCGTGCTGTGCATGTTCTTAAGTTGAGGGAAATAATCTATCTCTAAAGCAATAAGGGAGAGGGGCTTGCCAGTGCGTTCGGCCCGGCAAACTTCTTTTTTGAGCGTGTCTTCTAAGTGACGCAGATTGTAGGCATGCGTGAGAGGGTCATGTATTTCAAGCTCTACCAGGGTTCTGCTGCGCTTCTGATGAAGTTGTGCATAGGTGCTCGCAAGCCCCATAAAGAGGGCATAGGAACAGGCAAATACCAGCGCGTCAAATGCGCTCTCGGTGAACAGTGCCGTCAGGGTAAACAGAAAAATAATAATAATATTGAGTAAATTAGCGTAACTGTAAGACAGGGCAATATAGGCGAGTAAGCCTAATGGAAATAGCCAATGCCTGGTCTCTTTCGAATAGTCCAGGCTGAGAAGGAATAGACAGATAATCGCAATGGCGCTGATCCCCAGTGTGGCTTGCTTCAAATATTTGGACTCGGGGGCAAAGCGCGCGTAGATACTGACGCCAAGAAAAAGACTGGCTATAAACCAGGCGCCGTATACCAGATCGTATAATCCATAACGGAAGTTTTGTATGCCCAATGCTGCCAGGGTGAGCGCGCTCAGGAGCATTAACAGACTTACCAGACGAGTCTGTAATTGTTTTTCAGCTAGCATCTGATTCTCCATGACGTGTTTCAGCGCTGATAGTATCCGCCAGCGTTTTACCGTTAGACTCACGGTAAACCTTGGTTCGATTATGGCTTTGTTCCATGGTTTCTTGCAGCGCCAGCGACGCGCGCTCAATAATGGATTGACTATCATCTCCGATATTTAAACCGGAGATGCCCGCGCTGACAGTAATCTGTTCTTCACCCGACTGGATCTCTTTGCGAATTTTAACCCGTAGTGCATTGGCAATTTTTACAGCCTGGGCTGAGCTGGTGTGAGGCAAGACAATCAGAAATTCGTAGGGTTCCCAAAGGTAATAGCTGTCAAAGAGTCGCAAATTATTGTGTAACAGTTTTCCCAAGTGAATGATCACCGTATCTTTTTCTTTAGTGCTCAGTTTGGTTAGGCAGTTTTTATCTAATCCCATCGCAACCAGTGATAGCTCACTTCCCTCGCGCTCACTGCGTTGGATCTCTTTGGTTAGATCATGATCCAGATGCTCCCGGGTAGCGGCTTTGGTCAGATTATCCGTTCTTCTGAGAGGCTTAAGCTGTTTGCGTCGCAATTCACGAAGATAGACCAGGCTGCAGGTCATGCTCAAATAGAGAAAGTAGTTGTAGATAGTCTGAAAACTTTCAAAAATGTTCCCGAATAAATAAAGCGCTAAGACAGCCAGCAGGGTAAAGCCAATGACCAGATAAAGCGCTGGCCGGAAATCGTAAAAGAAGAAAATCAGCAGAGGGATAAAGAATAACCAGGTGCTGGCGGCATCCGGGTGAAGGCTTACGCCAATCAGGGCGATCAAACCCAGCGCAAGGGAGCTGTATTTGAACCATGATAGTACGGCTTCATGTTTTTTTGTGGTGCGACTGTTGAGAATGTTAACCGATAGAAGGATACACAGAATGGCAAATAAAATAGCAGGTACGATATTGACGCTGAACAAGCTATAGACCGCCAATAATCCTGCACAAAGGCATGCCATAAAATAGGGACGGGTTTGAGTTAATATTTGCTGGTCACTTTGAGACATAGGCTGCCACTTATTTTATTGTTTCTTGTGATGGCTCGAATCAGTCTTTCGAGTCGGGTTTTTGAGTGTTAAAGCCTTTTGGTGTTTTACCTTGAAGGTAATAAGCAAAGGCAATAATTTCTGCGATGACACGATAAAGCAGTTCTGGTATTTCTTCGCCTAATTCCAGTTTAGACAAAATACGCACTAATTCACTATTTTCGTAGATAGGAATGTTATGTTCCTTTGCGAGCGCAATAATTTGCTCAGCTAATTCGTGGCTCCCTTTTGCCGTTAATGTTGGCGCACTGATCTCGTCATATTTCAACGCAATCGCCTGGGTGCTGTTTGTTTGTTCATTCATGCTTTGGTATCCACAAGGTGTCTGTCGAGTTTGGTTGCTGTGTTGGGAGGTTGGCCTTGCATGCAGTGCAATTCGTTTACCTGCAGGCCAATACTCTCCAGGCTTGATTTAAACCTGGGCGTTTCTTTTTTCAGCAGGGTCAAGGTTTCGCTGCGATCAGCCCAGAGCACCGAGTTGATCGTTTTATCCTGTAACTTGACTTGAACATAAATAGGGCCAAGTTCATCCAGATCAAAAGAGAGTAATAATTTCCAGCTGAATACCTTTTCCTCATTAGATGGATCTTGATGCTGAGACTGTTTTTCTTTATCTACTCTCAGGTTGAAGGTATTGACTTGTTGGTGTGGCGACATGACAGGAAGTTCGATGAACCAACTTTGTTGCAAGTTGGTGTCTGCGGATGAATTACTGGATTGCATCAAGCTGTTCAGTTGGTTGAACTGCATGCGGTGGATCATGCCGGCCAGCAGTTTGAGTAATTGTCCTGTCGTAAAATTCTGTTTATCAAACAGGGGTTTGGCCGAGCCAGATTGTTGAGAGGGCAATAGGGGAAATGCAAAGGGAGACAGGGCATAGGTGTCCGCTTGAGGTAAAAGAAACAGATTTTTTAACGCGTCAGCGGATAGTTCTCTGGATAATTGCCGCGCAAGAAGAGAGGAGGCGGTTAGTAAACTGGCTTTCAGGTCTTGCATAATGGCATCGCTTTGAGTTTGATTGAGGGGGGAGGATGCCGGTCCGCTTTTAGCCCCCGAAAGCAAGAAATCGATGGTTTGCTGAATCTTTTGCAAAGATTGCACCGCTGCGGAATTTGTCATGTTGGTGGTGCTTTTGGCATCTGGATTTGCAGCACTTACTAAGCCCAGAGAGTGCTGAAGAGTTGCCAGTTGTGCTTTGAAGGCGGTTAAATTCGCAGGTTGCTGGCTCAATGAATTTTCCAGGAAGAGACCTGAATTCCTTATGCTATGCTGAATAGATTGGGCACTTTGAGCTGAAGAAAAAGCAGGCTGATGACTGGCCAGTGCTTGCAGGTGTTCTACCTTGAGAATCGTTTTATGCAACAGATGCTGGAGTGTCGCTTTCACGATGGGAGAAAGCTGGCTGTCTGCTGATGGTGTAGGGCTTGTTGCTGCACCCGTTGCCTGATTGCGTTCTGCCGTCAGCGCCTGTTCACCTGTGGGTGTGCTGGCAAGATATGTGGAAAGTTGCTGCAAACCGGTTTGCAGGGTAACTTGTTTGTCCAGAAGTACGTTCAGTGCCTGAAGTAATTGGGGGATTTGCTGGGTCGATACGTTTGGCTGGGCCAAAGATGTTGATGTCGGGAGGGTTTGTCCTGCAAGTGTTTTCAGGGACTCTGACAGTTTTTGGAAAAGCGGGTTTGCTTGTTTAGCTGAGCTCTCGGGGGCAAGTTGAACAATAAGGGAAGGTCGTTGTATGGTGGACTTCGGATCTGTGCTTAAAATGATCTTCATGCCGGCTTCAAGGGCTTTTTCAGAACTGACCAGAACGGTTTTACCGTTTATACGAACCAGATACTGATCGTTCTTTAACGTCATGGTTTGCGCATCAGGCATGACGGAAGCTGATCCTGACGACGGGGGTGCGTTAGATGGTCTGCCTGCAGAGCTTGGCTTAAGTGTTTCGTCGGGGAGTGATTCGGGCCCTCGAATGCCCCTTGCAGGATAAGATTTTCCGGGTTGAAGCTTCAAATCTTGCAC
>JBFHPN010000210.1:0-4851 GCA_041592735.1 Oleiphilaceae bacterium
CCCTCACAACTTGCCAGAATGCATGCCGAAAAACACTTGCAGCTGCAACGTGAAATGGCTCAGGCCAGACGAAAAATTGAAAGTGCCCGAAATAATAAATATAAAACAACTAATTCTGATGTAGCGGCACAACGTTCTGGCGGTGCCGATCTGGAGAAGCAGGTTAATCCTAAGCAAGCAACAGAAAAATCGACAGTTCAAAAGCGTGCAAATGAAGACGATGCCTTGTCTGCCATGCGCGCTGAAATACTTGAAATAAAAGACTTACTTGCACGTCAACCTCAAAAACAGCCCGTTGAAAGTCAAAAAAGTTTACTTGAACAGCAGCTTGAAAAAACCCTGGACTCTTTATGTCTGTCTGTTTCGGCCAGGCAAACAGTGATGAATGAGTTTGCTGCCTGGCAGAAAGCGTCATCGCATCGGGTTGGTAACCCAGAGCCCCAGTTTGAACAAACCTGGAAGCATCTAAGCCAATTTATCGAGAAATCTATTCGTGTTGAACATACCGAAATAATAGACCGGGAAGGCGTGTTTGCGCTGGTTGGCCCGACAGGCAGTGGCAAGACCATGACGATCGGCAAGATGGCTGCACGCTACGTCATGGAATATGGCCCTGAAAATATTGCCCTGGTGACGACTGATCGTTTTAGGATTGCCGCACATGAGCAGCTAAAAGTCTTTGGTCGCATATTGAATATCCCCGTGCATGCCGTTGACGAAAGCCATTCCCTGGATGTCATCCTCGATAAGCTTAGTCATAAAAAGTTTGTGCTGATAGATACCGCAGGATTAATGCATACCGATTCCAGCTGGTCAGAGCAGCTTCAAGAAATTAAATTATCCGGGCATGCGATTGAGTGCTATCTCACCGTTGCCGCTGTTGGCCAGTATCAGGTCATGTCAGCCAATTATCATCACTACAAGATGCTTGATTTGTCAGGGGTGGTTGTGACTAAAGTGGATGAGGCGGTAAGTCTGGGTGAAGTGCTAAGTTTTCTGATGGATACAGGTTTAAAAGCAAGCTATTACACAGATGGCCAGCGAGTGCCCGAAGATATTCATCTTTTTGATTCGCACACCTTGTTTGAAAAAGCGCAATTGCTGTTGAATAGCTCGGAACGCTGGGTAACAATCCGTTCTGAAGATCCGTCGCTGCATTCTCTTCTTAAAGGGGCTGCAGGCAAATTGAACGAAACTAAGCTATATCATTCTGCGTAAAATAAAATAGTTCTGCTAGACTGTTTTTAGATGTAATGAAATGGCCTTAATCACGGCGTTTAAGCGATAGCGTATTTTTTAAAACGGTGCTAAAGCGTTTTTTATCCAGGTAGTAAAAGAGGTTGTCAGCCTGTATGGCGAAATCGAGTCCTGTTCAAGTCATAGCCGTCACCGGAGGAAAAGGTGGCGTAGGTAAGAGTAATGTCTCTATAAATTTGGCTATCAATCTGGCTGAAATGGGACGTCGTGTTGTTTTACTTGATGCTGATCTGGGTTTGGCCAATATCGATGTGCTCCTCGGTATTACCTCGAAACGAAATATTGCGGATGTGATCAGCGGTGAATGTTCCTTGAGGGATATTTTGGTAGATGGTCCGAAAGGGGTGAAAGTGGTTCCTGCTTCTTCTGGTACGCAAAAAATGGTATCGCTGAATCATATGGAACATGCGGGTCTGATAAATGCGTTCAGTGAATTGGCGCATGATCTGGATGTCTTGGTCATTGATACAGCGGCAGGTATCTCGGATGGGGTTGTCTCTTTTCTGCGGGCCTCCCAGGAGATCATTGTTGTCGTCTGTGACGAACCGACCTCAATTACCGATTCCTATGCCTTGATCAAGTTGCTAAATCGGGATTATGGTATGTACCGTTTCAGGGTGCTGGCAAATATGGTTAAAACTCAGGAGGAGGGGCGTCATTTATATTCTAAGTTGTCCCATGTGACGGAACGTTTTCTGGATGTGGCTCTGCAATATATTGGCTGTATACCCTTCGATGAGGCAGTCAAAAAGGCTGTTCAGCGTCAACGGGCAGTATCTGATGTGTATCCGCGCTCCAAAGCCGCCATTGCTTACCGTGCGCTGGCTCAAAAAGCGGATAGCTGGCCATTGCCGTCATCACCTAAGGGACATCTGGAATTTTTTGTCGAACGCTTGGTTCAATCATCATCAAGCTAACTTAATGATCACACTCAATGAACCGTCTATTTGATGTATAACGATGTTCAAACTCTAAGAGCAGAAGAGCTTATTCGTAACCATGCGCCTTTGGTGAAACGGATAGCGCATCACCTTCTGGCCCGACTACCTGCCAGCGTCCAGGTTGATGATTTAATTCAGGCTGGCATGATTGGCCTGCTTGAAGCTTCTCGAAAATACGAAGTCAGTAAAGGTGCCTCGTTTGAAACCTATGCGGGGATCCGAATCCGCGGCGCAATGATGGATGAAATTCGCAAAGGCGACTGGGTGCCTCGTTCGGTGCATCGAAATGCACGCCGAATTGCAGAAGCTATAAAAATAATCGAAGATCGCGAAGGTCGTGATGCGCAGGACGACGAAATTGCTTATGAACTGAATATGTCGCTTGATGAGTACTTCTCCTGTTTGAGAGATAGTAATGGCGGTAAGCTGTTCAGTTATGAAGAATTGAGTGAGCAGGGAGATGGTGCAGTGGATCAGTGCTCAGATGAGAGCCAGTCTCCTGTGCATAATGTGGTCAGTGAAGCGTTTAAGGCAAGTCTGGTCAAGGAAATAGATAATCTGCCTGAAAGAGAACGCATGGTGCTCTCGCTTTATTATGAAGAGGAGCTCAACCTGAAAGAAATAGGACTCGTGTTATCGGTCAGCGAGTCCAGAGTCAGCCAGATTCTGGCTCAGACAGCACTAAGGTTAAGGTCGCGACTGACCCAGTGGTCATGAAAAGCGTTTAACCATTTTTCGGGTTTGAGGCATAACTTTGTTTTTTAATAAGTTTTTTGTAAATAATTTGCACCCTGAAAAGCCATATTTAATCGCTTTTTTTATACAACAATTCGTAAAAAAAACTGGCTACCCTAGGAACAGCGACTAGACTTGTTTTTAGGAATTAAATTGTAATTTCGGGTATCGACGTAAGTGGAGGTCGACTTGAATAAAGATATGAAAATTCTTGTTGTAGATGATTTTTCTACCATGAGACGCATAATAAAAAACCTGTTACGAGATTTGGGTTTTTCAAATACCGATGAAGCCGATGACGGAAATACTGCCTTGCCGATGCTTCAGACCGGAAAGTACGATTTTTTGGTGACAGACTGGAATATGCCAGGCATGACGGGTATTGAACTTCTGCAGCATGTACGTGCAGATGCCAATCTGAAAAAATTGCCGGTTTTGATGGTCACGGCAGAAGCGAAGCGCGATCAGATCGTTGCTGCAGCCCAGGCTGGGGTCAATGGCTATGTGGTTAAACCGTTTACAGCTGCTGTTCTTAAAGAAAAGATCGAAAAAATCTTTGAACGCATAGACTCATAGGCTAAGGCATTCATGCAGGAAGTGAATAAAATGAATGATACCGCTGTAGGGTTTGAGGATCTTTTAAAAAAACAAGCAGATCAATTAAAAACGCTTGTTGATAAAGGTGACTTATCTGGTGCCTTAAGCATAATTTCAGAGATAAAAGAAACCCGAGATAAGACACTTTACCTTGAGGTAGGGCGTTTGACGCGTTCGCTTCATGAATCTATTCGTAATCTTAATATTGATAACTCCGCTGAGGCATCCAAAGATTCAAGCGTTATTAATGGTGCGTCCGACAGGCTGACCTATGTTGTTGATATGACAAATAAAGCGGCCAATAAGACCCTGGATCTTGTCGAGGCCACTATGCCTTATGCTTCAGGCATCCGGCATGAGGCGCAAGAGTTAAAAGCGGATTGGACCCGACTTCAGCGAAAAGAGATGAAGCCGGAAGAGTTCAGAGTCTTGACCGCTACCATGGGCACCTTCCTCGGAAAATTATGCGAGGATGCGGATATCGTCTATGGAAATCTTTCCGAAATATTACTGGCGCAGGATTTTCAGGATTTAACTGGGCAGGTGATTAATCGCGTTATGAGCCTGGTTAAGGATGTAGAAGAAAATCTAGTCAATCTGGTGCGTATGGCCAGTAATATCGATCAGATTACCGGAACGGTACATAATTTAGAAAAACAAGAAAAAGGTATTGAAGGCGAAGGTCCTCAACTGCATGCGGAACAACGTAATAAAGAAGTTGTGTCGGGCCAGGACGATGTGGATGATTTGCTTTCCAGTCTAGGATTTTAAAGGGGCATAAGCGATGGGGTTTGAAGCAGATGACGAGATACTTCAAGACTTTCTGGTAGAGTCAGGTGAGATACTCGAGCTTCTTTCTGAACAGTTAGTCGATCTGGAACAGAATCCTGAAGATAAGGATTTGCTGAATGCTATTTTTCGCGGTTTTCATACCGTAAAAGGTGGCGCCGGTTTTCTTCAGCTCGATGCATTGGTCGGTTGCTGCCATATCGCAGAAAATGTCTTTGATATTTTAAGAAATGGCAAGCGCAGCGTTGATGCTGATTTAATGGATGTGGTACTTAGAGCGCTAGATGCTGTTAATGAAATGTTCAATGAGGTTCGCGAAGGAAAAGACCCAACGCCAGCTGACGACGAACTGTTAAATGATTTGCAACGCTTCGCCAAACCCGCTTCCGAAACTAATACCCAGGTTCATGAAGAGCCTGAGGTTGAAGATGTTCAAGCTGATGTGAGTGCCGACTCAGCTGACAGCGATATCACCGATGAAGAATTTGAGCAACTTCTGGATGCGCTTGATGATAATCAGGGAAGTACAGCC
>JBFHPN010000211.1:0-4842 GCA_041592735.1 Oleiphilaceae bacterium
AGCTTTCTGGGCATTCTGCCAGCCAGATAGGCATGACGTCCACTCTCAACGGCTAAACGCATGGCATGCGCCATACGCACCGGTTCTCTCGCTGCTGCGATAGCGGTGTTCATCAACACGCCATGACAGCCCAATTCCATAGCGATCGTGGCATCCGAAGCGGTTCCTACGCCGGCATCCACTAATACAGGCACCTTGGCATTTTCCAGTATCAACTGAATATTGTAAGGGTTACGAATACCCAGACCCGAGCCAATCGGTGCACCAAGCGGCATAACCGCGACACAACCCATCTCTTCGAGACGTAAGGCAATCAGCGGGTCATCGGTGGTATACACCATCACTTTAAAGCCATCTTTGATAAGCGTTTCAGCTGCTTCGAGGGTTTCGGTGACATTTGGATAAAGTGTTTTCTGGTCACCCAGCACTTCCAGTTTGACGAGATCATGCCCGTCCAGCAGTTCACGCGCCAGTCGACAGGTACGCACAGCATCTTTAGCGTTATAACAGCCGGCCGTATTTGGCAAAATGGTATATTTATCAGGTGAAATAACATCCAGTAAATTAGGTTCATCGGGATTCTGCCCGATATTGGTCCGGCGCACCGCGACAGTAACTATTTCAGCACCACTGGCTTCAATCGCCAAGCGGGTTTCTTCCAGATCTTTATACTTTCCAGTGCCGACCAATAAGCGTGATTGATATGGCTTTCCTGCAACCACCAGTGGGGTGTCGTGTAAGGCAGCTTGTGTCATAGTTTGTCCAATTGTTGTAGGTAAAAGTAAAAATAAAGCGTTTAAGAAAGATTCTGGACGCAG
This sequence comes from Oleiphilaceae bacterium, assembly GCA_041592735.1. Classification (GTDB taxonomy): domain Bacteria; phylum Pseudomonadota; class Gammaproteobacteria; order Pseudomonadales; family Oleiphilaceae; genus PZPK01. Next base: position 819 of record JBFHPN010000211.1, read on the forward strand.
CGCTAACCACCGCCAATAGCTTGCACTATTTCGACATCATCACCCGGGTTCAATGCATAAGCCGAATGATCACTGCGCGGGATAATCGCTTCGTTAACCTCTATCGCATAACGTTTTCCCTCAAGTTCCAGTGCACAAATAATATCTTTTAGTGTCGCACCCGGGTTCAGTTCATAAGGCTGACCATTTAAGGTGATAATCATGCGAAGTCCTTTGTAATAAAAGTGATGATCTTGTTTAAACCGCTTATGAGACTACCATAAAACAGCGTGAATCCAAGGGCAGGATGACTGAAAAGTTCCTGAAAAAGTTTCACAGGGTTTTCATCCTTTGCAGGCGCTCACTAACCGGAAACACCAGTTTCTTTCCCAAACGCTTGACACATGTTTGTAAATAACGCGGATTGGTCTGTGGTATCCCACCTTTAAAGGCATAGACAATTAAGTTGCCATCTTCTACAGGGCATGCCAGAACCGGCCCGTCGAATACCTCCTCCAGGCGCTGTTTCGCCAGCGGATGAGATCCCTTGCCCTGATCCCATAAATTAAACACCAGAATACCTTGCGCCGAAAGACGTGCATAAGCGGCTTCCAAAAAGGGTAAACTTAATTGGCGCTCATTCATCCCCTCATCGCTGTATATGTCGGTAAATATGATATCCGAGACAAACGCCCCTTGCGTGATAAAATCATACGCATCTTCAATGCTGATCGTCACCATCGGGTGATCCGGTAGCGCGAAAAATTGCTGCGCGATATCCCGAACTGTCGCACGCAATTCAACCGCCGTAATATTAATTTGGCTATCATAGGCCTGTAGAGCATGAATCAGGCTACCCGCACCTAAGCCAAGCATGGTGACATATTTTGGCGCTGGCAGATAAAGTAAACTTAACAACATCGCCTGGGTATAATGAAACACCAGATGCGACGGATAGGCACAATTCAGCGCACTTTGCTGGGAATCCTCACTGAAGGCTAAAAATCGCACGGGGCCATCTTCGAATACACGGATCGGCCCATACTCATCAAAGGCTCTGTGAATTTCTATACCGGGAATGCTCATCGAAGGAAAACAACCTGACATCAATTTATTCATTTGGCGCTGGCACCAAGCGTTCAAGCCTTGTTGAGTGCCACCTTCTGGTTCCTGCATTTAAACCTGACGCTCCTGGCTTTGACAGGCATGACGCTGAAAACTATCAAGATTCAAGGCCGTTAATTGCCCTCCCCAGACACAACCCGTATCAATTGCCTGAAATTGCGGTTCAAACCCGGTATGCCCCGTTAAGGCCGCCCAGTGCCCAAAAATAAAACATGTATCGTCTTTGGCCGGAAAACTAAACCAGGGCGCATACCCTTGCGGTGCTGAACCCATATCTTCTTTCGCGGAAAAGTCCAGCTCTCCGGAGGGTTTGATAAAACGCATCCGGGTAAAATAATTCGTTATCACCCTAAAACGGGTAAAACCAGTCAGCGCGTCATCCCAGCAAGCAGGATCATTACCGTACATTTGCTCAAAAAAACCGCCTGTATGATGACTGCGAATGGCAGACACCAGCTCGGTGTTCAGTTGATAGGCTTGTTCGGTGCTCCAAATATGCGGAATACCGGCATGAGTCATCACGATATTGGCCGCTTTATCCCAATGCATAAGCGGTTGTTGGGCTAACCAGTGCAGCAACTCGTCGGCATCCGGTGCGCTGAAGATATCCCCGAAGGTATCTTTCTTTTTAGGCTGCTTGCGACTGTGAAAACAGGCCAGCAAATGCAGATCATGATTGCCCAGAACCACCCTGGCAGGAAATCCGCCTTGTTTACCCAACGCGTTGATATAACGTAAGGTCAGTAAGGAATTAGGCCCGCGGTTCACCAGATCCCCGGCAAACCAGAGCTCATCCTTTTGTTCATCAAAGTCTAGTTTTTCTAACAAATGCATCAGGGTATCGTAACAACCTTGAACATCGCCGATGGCATAACGTGCCATTCCGACTCTCCTGTTTCGTTATGATTCGTACTTCAGCGGATCCTTGATGCCATTCTCGCGGAAGGCTTCCAGGCGTTCCTGACAGGCGCCACACTTGCCACAAGCACGTTCGCGCCCGTTATAACACGTCCAGGTTTTACTGTAATCAAGCCCCAGCGCCAGTCCTTTTGTGAGAATCTCTGTTTTATTGATCGTCTGGAACGGTGCCACAATATCTACGGGCTCATAATTGGCGATTTTGGATACAGCAGCCATTTTTTCAATAAACTCCGGCCGGCAATCGGGGTAAATAGCATGATCGCCGCCATGAGCACCGTAGTAAACCGCCTCTGCTTTAATGGACACCGCATACGCAATGGCCAAAGACAACATGATCATATTTCTGTTGGGTACCACCGTAGACTTCATGCTTTCTTCTTCATAATGGCCTTCGGGGATTTCTATATCGTCGGTCAAGGAAGACCCCATCAACAGCTGATGAATCGCTGTGATATCAACAATTTTGTGGGGCAAACCCAGGTCATCACAGACTTTCTGGGCGTAGTGCAGCTCTTTGGAATGTTTCTGGCCGTAATTAAAGGATAAGGCATAGACACGTTTACCCTCAGTTATCGCCTGATTCAACAAGGTAAAGGAATCCATACCTCCTGAGTAAATCACCACCACTTTTGCCGCCATAGTACTACGTTTCCGTTTTTTAAATGTCATCTGAAGAGATTAGGCATTTTAGCCTTGCCATCAGGGAATTCATAGCGTGTATTGTTCATCCATAACCACAAATTAATTTGCAAAGTGCTTACTAATCCAACTCAGCACGGTATACTCTGAAAACCATTGGACAGCATCATAAAAGAGGGATTTTTATGGAAACGCATGCAGATTCAATCAAGCTTGCGCCGGGTCTTTTAAAAGCACCCATGACGGAAGCAGAGGAGAAACTTTGGTTTCGTATCGCCCGCAAGCAAATTTGTGGCCTAGAGTTTTTCAGAAAAAAACAGATACTTACCTACCTGGTCGATTTTTATTGCCCTGCCGCCAAACTGATCATAGAGCTAAACAGCCAACAACGTTATACCAGCGTTCATCGAGAGCAGGAAATGGCAAAGGATCAAACCCTTATGGGAATGGGCTTTTCCATTTTGCACCTGGATAACCGAAAAGTGCTTACTGAAACAGACGCCGTTCTGGCTGCAATTGAAGCCAGGGTTATGGCTCGTATGCAGGCGGCTGATTAAGCCATTCTGAAGCCGGCTAGCCAGATAAATGCGCCAAAGGCACGGCAGTGCGGTCTATAACCTTACGCAGCACAAAGCTGGAATGAACGCCTGTCACCCCGGGGATGCGTGTCAGCTTGCCTAAGAGAAAGGCCTGATAAGCCTCCATATCTGTCACCAGAACCTCAATCATATAATCAGCCGCCTGACCGGTTATCAACATGCAGGACAGCACCTCCGGGCAATTATTCAAGGCCGCCTCCAGGGTTTCGAAACGATCAGGCGTATGTCTATCCATACTGATCTGAACCAGAGCCGTCAGTTTCAAGCCCAGTTTTTCGCGATTCAACAAGGTCACCGTTTTGACAATTAAACCGCTATCCTGAAGCTGTTTGACTCTTCGCGCGCAAGGCGAGGGGGATAAACCGACTTTTTCTGCCAGCTCAAGATTACTGATCCCGCCGTCACTTTGTAACACCGCCAGAATTTTCCTGTCTAATCTGTCCAGCTTGAGCATAGAGACCACCTTTTTCACTTTACTTAACTGAAATAGTTTTTTTAACTATTTTTTGAACATTCAATAGCTATATTCACCTTTAATTAAACAGATTAGACAATATTTGGTGATTAATAGCGAGTTTTTTCCCGTAGACTATAGCCATTCAGTTGAGAGTGGGTCAGACCAAAGAGGAGCACCTGTGATGACAAATAATAAGCTTGAATCCGGCAGAGCATCATTTAATTTTCGTAAATATCGCGCGTTCGAGCCCATCCGCTTAGCTCATCGCAGCTGGCCGGACCAGGTCATTACCAAGGCGCCCCAA
>JBFHPN010000212.1:0-4833 GCA_041592735.1 Oleiphilaceae bacterium
AGGCACACACATCAAAGCCTTCCATGTCAGGCATTTTAGCGTCCAGTAAAATGGCATCGTAATCACCCTGAACAGCCTGAGCCAATGCCCCTTCACCCGTTTCCGTGGTATCAACATCAAAGCCCTGGTTTGTAAGGGCTGCCGAGGCAACCATCAGGAAACTCACATCATCATCAGCCACCAAGAGGCGTTTTCGAATACTGTTGCTGTCTTTACCAGTGTCACTCTGCTGAGCCTGTCTATTATTGTTAATCATAATCTTTTCCTTCCCGATGATGGGTGGATGGGAGCGTTGCATCCCAAACAAACCTATTTGTTCATACATATTAATGCGCTTGTATCAGTATCAGCAGGATGTGTGCCAAGGTGCTCTTAAATGAAAAAAAAGAGCGGAAAAGAATAGTTGGCGATCGGGGAGAATGTGCCAGAAAGGAATAAAAAAAGGCGCCATCATTCTCGCCGAAAAAAGCAGGATGAGGACGCCTATTTTTAAATATCTAATTGATTTTTAATGGTTTTACGCTTACAACCCAGCTATCTTAAACAGCCTCCCACTGCTGTTTTTTTCGATAGATAGTCGATGCACTAATATCTAAAAATGCAGCGGCTTTGGGAACATTGCCCTTGCAGGCATTGATCGCTCTTTCGATGATTTCCTTCTCTTCTATCCATAGAGGGCGAATGTCTTTTTCGGTCATTACGCTATTTTGCTTTTCATTTTGCAAATAACTATCTGAGTTTGTCGTTGCATTTTGCAAATCAGCGTTTTCTTCGGCCACCACTACCGGTTTGTCATCTATGCCCTTGGCTATCACCTTCTTTTCTGACGACGGATCTGTGGCATTATTCAAGATCTGTGCGGGCAACATCGACATCGCCACCTTCTCTCCCTGATTTAAAACCACAATGTTACGCACGACATTACTAAGCTCTCTAACATTGCCAGGCCAGGGATAATTCAAGAAGAAACGTTCAACATCAGGCATAAAACCTTGAAATTGCTTTTCTTCATCCTGACTGTAATCTTCAAGAAAACGTTTCGCAATCAACAAGCAATCCTGGGCTCGCTCTCTAAGCGCGGGCATATGAATCGGGATAACATGCAAACGATAATACAAGTCCTCTCTGAAGCGACCTTCCTCAACTTCTTTAAGCGGGTCTCGATTGGTTGCACAGATAAATCTGACATCCACTTTATACTCTTTACTGCCGCCCACTGGCTGAAAGGTCCCACTTTGAATGAAACGTAATAACTTACTCTGCAAGTCCAGAGGCATTTCACCGATTTCATCCAAGAATAAGGTGCCACCATCGGCTAATGTCGCAGCACCTTGTCTCGAGGACGAAGCACCGGTAAAAGCGCCTTTGACGTGCCCGAATATTTCACTTTCAATCAGGTCGCGCGGAATGGCGGCACAGTTTAATGCAATATAAGGTTTATCCGATCGCGCACTTTCTTTATGGATTGCCTCCGCACAAAGCTCTTTCCCGGTACCACTTTCACCCGTAATAAAGACGGTTGCCCGAGAACTGGCAGCACTCTCGATAATACGGTAAACCGTTTGCATCGGCAGGGAGCTGCCAATCATGGCGTGAAAGTGATCACGCACAAAGGTCTTTTCATATTCCCGCACAATCGCAGTCAATTGGCTTTCTTTCAGACAATTCTTTATCGTGACTAAAAGCCTGGCTTTATCGAAAGGTTTGGAGAGAAAATCGCTCGCCCCATGACGCATGGCATCCACCACGACATCCACCGAACTTTGGGAGGTAATAATAATGACAGGAATCTGAGCATGCATTTGGCGCGCCGCATCCAGCACCTCCAAACCGGTCATATCCGGCAGATTGATATCAACCAATAATAAGGAAAAAGGCGTTTCTTTTAACTTTTGCAGGGCATCTTTACCATTGTAAACTTCGGTGACCTGATAGTCTGATTCGATATAGCTTCGGTACACCAGCGCACTCGAAACGTTATCTTCGACAATTAAGATATGCATGTTTTTAGTATTCAGCATGTAAGCGATCTCCCTATAACTCTTAGTTCAACTGATCACGGTAGGCGCGATATTTTTCCTGAGTCAACTGAATGGCTTCTCGGACTTCTGAAATATAACCCGGAATCGGCGCCGTCAACTCTGCCCTTAGCGCGTCCTCTAGCTGTTTTGAGTGCTCATGTAATAATTCCGCGCCAAAGGTACCCGAACAACTTTTTAGGGCATGCGCAGCATCTCTCAATGGCGTTAATAGCTCGGGAGACCAGCTTTGGGCAACTTCCTCGAACGCAATGGAACGCCGGTCTAATTCCTCGATAAAGCTATTGAGCATCACAGGCAATAATTCTAATGATGTGTCTTGAATCAATTGATCAATCACGGCTTGGGAAAGAATCTTCATTGAAGGGCTCACTTACTGGAATATTTTTTATCCGTTAATTATGTGCGTTTACAGCTATATACGTACACAACTCTTTTCATACACAACCATTTTCGTAAAAAACAAGAAATACAGAATGCACGCTCAACTTTTCCTTTAATGATTAGCAGCCTGCGTCGCAAAATGCAAATACCAGACATAAATTTATAAAATTTAATTCAATTCTGACACACCTCCTTCCACGAAAAACAAAAACAAGACATTGTTTTAAATAAAAAAATAGCTTAATGCCCCTTTTCTTGCAGATTAAATAACAGGATTAGGTACATCGCTACCCTAACCTGCTGTTTCTATTTCTGTTGAGGTCCTTATGAACAATGCTTTAGCCATGAAAACCAAGACGCAAGATGAGCGCAAGCCGGTTTTTACGATTCTACTGGTTGAAGATGCCATTGCAGAACAATCTGTGCTGACCGCCATCCTGAGAAAACAAGGCTATGCGGTGGTGGCCGTCGCCAACGGTATAGAAGCACTAGAACAATTAAACAAGCATCATATCGATTTGATCTTGAGTGATTGGAAAATGCCGATCATGGACGGATTCACCTTATGTCAAAAAGTCCATGAGAATACTGAATTTGCGCCCTACTTTATCCTGCTCACCGGGCAGGACTCAAAGTGCGACCTGGTTGCAGCCATGGATGCCGGTGCAGACGACTTTATTACCAAGCCCTATAATTCAGAAGAATTGCGCGCCCGACTACAGGCGGGTGAACGGGTCATGACCATGCGCAAAGCCTTGCAACAAAAAAATCTGGTGATTGAACAAACGCTGGATCGCGAGACCCGTGTCATCAAACAACTACAGTCAGACATGCTGGCCGCCGAGAAACTACAACGGAGTTTATTGCCTTGCCAGAGTAATCCGCTTCGCGGTGTGTCACTGGCGCATTATTTCCGTGCCTCTAATGGCGTTGCCGGAGATACCTTCAACGTCATCCCCCTGGATCAGGATCATCTGGCTTTCTACCATATTGATGTGGCTGGGCATGGCGTTCGGGCTGCCATGCATTCATTTAATATTTCCCGCCAATTATCTGATCCCAATCAAATCAGCAAACTCAGGCAATATGAAGACACAAGCGGTGCATTCAGTTTTACCGCTCCCAGCAAAGTCATCGCTGATCTAAACAAAGATTTTGATAGTAATGAAGACTGTTCAGATTATTACACCATGATTTATGGGGTTCTGAACCTTCAAAGCGGTCAGGGCATATTCAGCCAGGCGGGGATGCCCTTACCCTTATTAATTGAATCGAGCAGCAAAGCCAGATTTTTAGGCGAAGGCGGCTTTCCGGTTGGCATGCTTGAAAATGCCACCTACAACGATCACTTATTCACCCTGAATCAGGGAGAACGGCTGGTCCTCTATTCTGATGGAATCCTTAGTTGCAAGCTTTCCAGCGGACAGGAACTGAGCCAATCACGCTTTGCCAAAATATTTCAAAAACTCAGCGAAGTCGGAATCGAAAAGCTACATAAAAAAATACCAGGTATCTTCCAGAATATTATTCAGGAAAACAGTTTCGAAGATGATATCTCGATCATGATTATTGAACGCGATACGCCGCTTAAAGAGCTAACAAAAATCGAGAATATGAACTTGCAAAGATCCCAATTTATTCAGCATCCGCAGTCAAAACTTACTTCAGCCAACGCCTAGGAAATGAGGAACATCATATGGCCTTAACGCAAACCTTATCCATCGGCTACACGCCTGTCGGCGCCTCAGCAGTCGTTAATAAACTCAAAAGTTTTTGTGAGCAGCATCATGTTCCGCATGAATTGAGTTTTCAAACCTGTGTCGTGGCTGCGGAAGCATTGAACAATATCATCAAACACTCACCCAGGGCGGCCCACGACGGCTTTATCAAAGTCTCGTTTAATTTTCTGGATGACCACATCACCATCAGCCTGGTGTATTGGTGCCCGGAATTTTCCCCACCAGAAGATCCTACCTGCCCGGAAACAGAGGCCCTTTCAGGGCGGGGCTGGCATATTATTCATAGTTATATGGACCAAGTGCGCTATCAGCATAATATGGGCATGAACACGCTGGTCTTAATCAAAAACCTACCTGTCCATCACGCTGCCTGAAACGTCGGGTAATAAGAAAAATTCTCGCCCTTTAGATAAAGGCAAAACTGCCTTTATCTCTTTTTTTGCGCCTGCGCATATCTGACCATGGCACTCACTTTAGCCATTACTCTAAAAGCACACTGATCAGACTCAGCATCCCTGCACAGCCATGAATGCCATGAATGCCTTGAATACATAACATGCTAGGGCCGCCTGATTTCCTGCCAGGCAGAGCAAAAATCAACACACTCTTTATTATTTTGCTTTGCAATTTGCAAAGCGTTCACAGAAAACCATAACAATAAATATTAAATC
>JBFHPN010000213.1:0-4824 GCA_041592735.1 Oleiphilaceae bacterium
ACCAGAGTTCAGCTAACTGCTCATTTCGATACACAGCCAAACCAGAACCCGCCTTTCCCGGATTTGGCTCACAACCGCCATCGGTATAGATTTTGGTATCTACCTGAATTTGTTTGATCTCAGCCGCCGAATAGGTTTTCACACCGGGTGCTTTTTTAAAGGTGGCGACGCGTTGAGGGTTTGCAGATGTAGTACCTGGGCTACCGCGAAACGCATCCTCTGCCTCTTGCATTGTCTTAAACGATTTATAACGCGCCCCGGGAAAATGCTCTATCTGTTTCTTGCAACTCGGCCAATCCTTAAAAATTCCGGGTTCCCTGCCATGCCAAACTACATAATATTTTTGTGTCACAACCATTGTTCCTAAGTGATCAGGTCACGCTTATCAGATTTATTTCTTTTTATTCGTCTTTAATTTTTTTACTTTCTTCTTTTTAGCGCCCACCGCTTTACCCGAGGCCTTTAATTTTTTCGGCCCCTTGTAATGTCCTTCCAGTTCTTTAATCTTGCGACGGGCAAAACCTTGCTTCAAATATCGTTCTATTCCTGCCATTAGATTATATTCCGGTGCAGAGATCAGCGTAATCGCTAAACCTTTTTCACCCGCTCTGCCGGTTCGCCCGATGCGGTGAACATAAATATCGCCCCGTCTTGGCATTTCAAAATTGATCACCAGATCCATACCCTCGATATCTATACCGCGAGCGGCGATATCGGTTGCCACCATCACCTTCAACTGATCGCGACGCATCTTACTCATTACAAGGTTACGCTGTTTTTGATCTTTGTCTCCATGTAACACACCCGCACTGATTTCCTGCTGCTGCATCACTCTGAAAACTTGATCTACCTGTTCCTTGGAATTGCAAAACACCAGGGCATGGCGATAATTTTCATGCTTTAACAACCAGGTTACCAGCTGGTATTTATGCGCATTGTCATCGGCAAATACTATCTGCTGTTCAATTGAGCTATGTTTATCTGTGCGCTGATTCAGTTCAATATATTGCGGATCATCGAGCAATTCATCTGCCAGGCCACGAAGACCTTTATTGGCCAGTGTTGCAGAGAAAAACTGGGTTTGAATACGAGCCTGGCAGTGTGAGGCAATAGCCAGAATATCCTCGCTGAATCCCATATCCAGGAGACGGTCTGCTTCATCCAGTATCAGAATCTGTACCGCACTCAAATCAATCAGGTCGCGAGCCATTAATTCCAGAAGCCGACCGGGTGTTGCCACAATAAGATCGGCAGGTTCTTCAATTAATTTCGTTTGTGTATGAATATCGGTGCCCCCCCCGATATGACCAAGGGTAAGGGGAGTCAGACGTGCCAGAGTTTTTGCTTGTTTTAATACCTGCTGGGCGAGTTCCCGTGTTGGTACCAAGACCAGCGCCAATATTTCTTTACGTCGCTCCTGTTGCAAAAGATGCTCAAATGCTGGCAGTAAATACGCTGCTGTTTTTCCACTGCCGGTTTCGGCGCTTACAAACAGGTCTTCACCATTCAATGCCGCATCAAAGGTGACCAATTGCACCTCCGTGGGTTCTTTATAACCGGCCTCTGCCACGGCTTGTGCCAATCGACTATCAAATTCATTAAACACGCTGTTATCCCCGATATTTGTCTGCGCGCATAGTAACAAATAACGCGCTTTTCGGTTAGATAAAAAAAATCCCCGACAAGCGGGGATTTTGATTCAGTCATTCAGAACGCTCAGAGAGCTTGATAGATAAGCGGACCAAAGGCCACGATCAACAATACCGAGCCCATGGTCATCAGAGGCATCAGAATTCGTTCATAACGCTGATAGAAGGTACCATTTGCCACTTCTGCGTCTGCCTGGAGCACCTCTTGCTCGCCAACAACCTGACGCGCAAGAAGGTGATTCAATGCAACAGGCGGGCTCAAATAACCTAATTCAAAGGCAACCAGCGTCACCATCCAGAAGTGTATGGGGTCAATACCATTGGCATAGGCAATGGTTGCAATAGTCTGGCTGACCAGAATAACCGCACCGAACGCTTCCATGATCATACCCATCAGAATTAATGCAACAACCATCACGATCATCGCAGTCCATGGGCTCGCAAAATCAGATGGGAAGAGTTCAACCACACCACTGCGCTCAATCATACCGCCTAGACAAATACTACACGCAACCAGCAGCAACAAGGCACCAATTTCAGAAGTCGTTTGGTTTGTTGCAGTACGAATGCATTTTTCGATACCTTTATGTGGCACCAGCGTCAAACCGTCTTCATCCAGGGATTCTTTATTGGTGAAGTGTTCGTATATCAGAATCGCAAGCATCATAACCGGTAAGATACGAGCAGCTGAAAACTCATCCAGATTAACATTCACGGCATACTTATAAAATAACACAACACCGACAATGCAGATGATGTAAGGAACAAGAGGTCTTAACAGTGGCAGCATCTGTGGCAGTGCTTCACCCACCGAAGCCAGCTGGATTTTGCTCTGGCGGTTAAAGGCCATAACCATCACAAAGAACATTAACGCGCTCAATGCGAACACCCAAACACCCCAGCCGAACAACTGGTCGGTGGTCACTTCACGGTTCATGAAGGCAATAACCACAACCAATAAACACGGTCTTAATACAACCCCCATACTGCCCGACATCGCTGTCGCTGCAAGCGCCAGGTTACGACGTGCACCAGAAGCGCGGATTTCATGATAAATAACCGCACCCGCCGCAATAACGAATATACCAGAACCACCCGTATAGGCTGTCGGAATAGCCGCCAGTACCACCACAAAAAAGGCCAACATTTCAGGAGGCATTCTCCAGGGTTTAAAGAGCGCCAGCACCATACCTGCAAAGCGAGTTTGCTTTAACAGCATACCGATCCAAACATAGAGACCGACATTCAGGAACATATCCGCCAGTTCCATCAAGGTATTTAAGTAATTACCGAGACCGGTGTAATGACCTTGAGAAAAGAAGAAAATACCACAAATGATTGCCATAGTAGCGTAGAGGGGTACCGCCAACAGGGCGTGGGTGATGCTGCCACCGGATTCAAGATTTTTGGGTGGTCTCAACAGATTAACGACACTGATAATTACCAGCAAGCCCATACCATAGACCCAGAAATTCTGGAGCATGCTTTCTTCGTGAGTAATTTTTGCGCCCGATGCCAGCGTCATTTCTTTAAAAGACACCAGGGAGAATAACAGAATACAATTTGCAATAACCTGAGCGATACCCGATGCGTAGTGATCGCGATAATGCAGGGTGGGTCTCATGGCAATATGATGCTTGCTCATGGTGGCTGTCATGGCACATAGAAGCACCAGAATAATCAGAATAAACTTCTGAGACATGAGACCGATACCGATCAGATCAGATACGAACAACTCAACCGAGCGGAATGTCTGAACTGCTGGCGTGATACGCTCCATGATATTTTCATAGGCGGTTACTTTAGTGACACAGTCTGCGCGGGCATTTTCTATAGATTTACGAATTAAATCAGGGTCAATCGGCGCGGAATCAAAGAGATCAAGTCCAAAGCCGTCATCTTCCTGAGATTGAGCCAGCCGCTCCTGCAACTTAGCCTCAACATCTACATTAGGATCACAGGTAGGCGCAACCGGATCAACACGAAGTTTGTAATATCCGGGCCAGAAATTTTCACCGACTTGTAATATCTGATTATGTATATCACTACTCGTGCTGAATATAACCACCAGAAAGAGCAAGATACAAGCTGGTAAAGACGAAAACCACTCTTTAAACGAGCGATCAATTTGTGTATTGGAAGCCACGGAATTCCTTCCCCCCAGGTAAATGAATTGGATTACTTTTTGCACAAAAAAATGCCGGTAGATTATACCGGCATTTGCTTAAAGGACACTAGTTTGTATGAAACTTTCTTTTTCGAAAATGACAACTTTTTTGAACTTTCAAGTCAAAATAAGTGATTTTGTTCTCATTTAGTAGAATTTTTACTAGAACAAGTCATCCAGCTCGACTGTTTCGATATCGTCCGCAGCGTTTTCGTCCCAGAATGTTCCCAAACCACCCATGGGCGTTCTGTGACCCATGGCTTCGGTCCACATTTTATCTGAAATTCGGGTAATTACTTCTGTGGCGGCCACATCAAGCAGTTTATATTGCTCATTGGCGGGGCTGGCGGCGACTTTTTCCGCATGGCGCTTGATGACTTTGCGAACTCTATCCATATCACCCTTGGAATACGCGGCGATCAGGTGGAATACATGCGCCAGACGAACATTGGCGGTTTCGCCAATAATATCTGCCTGCTCTAAGCGTTCCCAGGCATTCTCACCATCTGGCAATGCACCTGGCAACAAACTCCAGATCGCGGCTTTCAACGCCAGAGGCACCCCAAACCACTTGCGGTTATCCAGACACCCGATGGCACGCTCTGCCTGAGCAGCAATGTTTTTAGGCACGCCCGTACCCACACCGGAGAGAATGTCGTTATTCAAGGCCAGCAAGCCAGACAAGACGCCCACCATCCAGACCAACTGATCAAATTCCTGCTCCAGACTGGGGCATTCACCCCCGATTTCCTTACCTTTGTTGAATTCGATTAACTGTAACCAAGACTGATAGTAACGTTTTGCTGCCTTAACGTGATGACGTTTTTGCTGTATCAGGGCATCCTGCGCCATATCAGGCTGCTGATTTCGTATAAATCTCAAATAGGATAATTCTTGCTCGAAAGCACGATGCTCTTCACACCCACCGGCAGCAAGAAACAACAGCACCGCCAGCTCGTGAGGTTCTTCAGTAATTCTGCCGATCGACATAACCATACCGGACAAGGC
>JBFHPN010000214.1:0-4821 GCA_041592735.1 Oleiphilaceae bacterium
CAGTGAGGAGATTATACCCGCTGATGCTGTCTTGATCGCCTTCGGTTTTAGACCCAGCCCTCCTGAATGGTTGAAAGATATTGATGTTAAGGTGAATAACTGGGGGGGGGTTGAGGTAACGCCGGAAACAGCGCCTTTGACAAGCGCCGGGTCCTTAGCGTTCCAGACTGCGAATCCTAAAATATTTGCGGGTGGTGATATGGTGCGCGGTTCCGATCTCGTAGTCACTGCGATTGCAGAGGGCAGGCAAGCGGCGGAAAGTATCCTGAATTACCTGGACGTATAATGCCGTCTTGCGGTTTCATCCTAAGGGATGCGGCTAAGATCCATAGCGAAGAGGGCACGGTATAATTGCTGTGCCTTTTTTGTATTAAAACAGAATATATTATTTAGAGGCTATCTATGACTGAGCTGAAAAACGACCGATTTCTGCGTGCACTGGAACGTAAACCTGTTGATATGACGCCGGTCTGGATGATGCGTCAGGCAGGACGTTATTTGCCTGAGTACCGGGATACGCGCGCTAAAGCCGGTGATTTCATGAGCCTGTGCAAAAATAAAGAATTGGCATGTGAAGTGACTATTCAGCCTTTAGAAAGATATCAGCTTGATGCAGCGATTCTGTTTTCCGATATTCTGACCATTCCCGATGCAATGGGATTAGGGCTCTATTTCGAAACCGGAGAAGGGCCACGCTTCAGAAAAATTGTCAGATCAGAGGCGGATGTCGATGCATTACCTGTGATTGATACCCTGAAAGATCTGACCTATGTGACAGATGCAGTCAGCACCATACGCAAAGAATTGAATGGTCGCGTGCCACTGATCGGTTTTTCCGGGAGTCCCTGGACACTCGCTACCTATATGGTTGAAGGTGGGAGCTCCAAAGATTTCAGGCATGTCAAGGCTATGATGTATTCTGAGCCTGAAGTGATGCATAAGTTGCTGGATAAAATTGCACTGTCAGTCATTGATTATTTAAATGCCCAGATTCGTGCTGGTGCGCAAGCGGTGCAGATTTTTGATACCTGGGGAGGCAATCTTAGTGATCGAGCCTATCAGACATTCTCTCTGGCATATATGACGAAAATCGTTTCCGGTCTGATTCGCGAGTACGATGGTCGTAAAGTTCCGGTTATCTTATTTACCAAAGGGGGCGGGTTATGGCTTCCGGAAATGGCAGCATCGGGTGCCGATGCGCTGGGGCTTGACTGGACGATGGATATTGGCAGGGCGCGAGCCTTGGTAGGGCATCAGGTTGCACTGCAAGGTAATATGGACCCGTCCGTGCTCTATGCTTCACCGCAGGCTATTCGTGACGAAGTGTCGAAAATTCTGGCTTCATATGGTACTGGCGTTGGTCACGTGTTTAATTTAGGTCATGGCATTCATCAATATGTAGATCCAAAGCATGCAGGTGTATTTGTTGAAGCGGTTCATGAGTTAAGTGCGGCTTACCACCAATAGTTTGTGTGCGGAGCACAGCGCCAATAAGCGTTAGATTAGAAATTCTCATGAAACCACTGCTGTTTCAGCACATGTGTCACATTTGGAGAATGACATTATTTAACATCTGGCACACTTTGAATACAATTCCGAAATCAACTGTTTGTCAAACAAAGGATTTCACATGAGAAAAGCCGGAGCTTCTCTGTCAGGGAAACTTATTCTGCTCTTCATCTGCGCACTCGTCTCTGCTTGTAATGGTAGTTACACGGCGTTTGAAGATGATAAGGATTTTGATCGTGATCCAAAAACGGTAGATATTGAAACAGATAACTCCGAATCTCTAAGCCTGTCAATTCTTCAGTCTGCTTATCTGGCGCATTATCAGTCTGCACTCTATGACTTTCTCGATGCCTCTGATTTACCGGAAGACGTAACCTTTATACCTGAACGCAATGTCTACGAGCGCTCATGTGCAGTTGAGGGCACGGTGAATTACAGCTTCACACGTGCTGCAGGCGTTAAGCATAAATCGGATGACAAAATTACTGTGATTTATGATAACTGTGATGAGGGTGATATAAAGTATGATGGCAAACTGACAGCGCGCTACACCAAGGTTAAGGGTTTGAATAATAGCTTTGTTGGCACGGATACACCTACTTGCACAGAAAACCTGCAACAACAATTAGACATCAGCGACCGCAATGTTATTCATGTTTCCGGGGATGATATAAAATTCCGCAGGGTGGCAGATACCCTTGAGGTGGATGTATTAGATTACCAGTTTACGCAAGAAGGTGAGCAAACGATTCGAACTGATGTTGTTCTGGAAACCCACGTGGTTGGTAAAAAAGAAAGGGTTATTATTGTGAATACCCTGTTGTCGCCACCTGTCAATGCAGTGACCTCTATCAATGGGGACCAGTTGTACAGTGTGATTGACAATACCGATAAAAAATATGCCTGCCAGGGCTTCGAGAGAACCTTAAAAGCCAGTCTTAATAACTTCAGTACTCAAAAAAATGACCTGAAAACCACTCTGAATGGTTCGGTAACACTGTATGAAGCTCAGGAAAATGCAAACAGAGTGAACCAGGAAATTATTAATAGTGATTTTAAAACAATCGTTCAACAGGGCAATATTACTGAAACCTACAGTATGACCGATTATCGTGTGCAGAAAACACTAGATCGTGCCAAACGAAGCTATGCCTATCTTTTTGAAGGCTTCGTTTCTTCTAGTGTACTGGGTGGTAAAGTTCAGCTAACAAAATCCGGTAAGTTGTTGGGTAACCTTGATGAAAGCTATCCCTTTTCTGGCTCATTGGAGTTTCTGGGGCGCGGGCTTGAGCGGATTAATCTTCTTGTGACTAACCAGACAATCAGAATTCAGATAGATTTTAATGGAGATTCAACCGGCACAGGCTTTGGTGATATCGATGTTTTTATCGATACCAACTGGACAGATTTGTTTGAACGGAACTTCCAGTTTTAACGATCAGGTCTAGATAGATCTCCTGATTCATTTCAGATAATCCGGATATTTCCCAAATCAAAAAGATATGCTTTTATTGGCCTTAGTCTCTGGTAGTGCTAAGGTTTAATGATCTTGCGGCATTCGCGCGCAGACTCCTTTAGCTGATTAATAAAAGACTCAATTCCCATGGCAAAACAAAAGACAGCCTTTGTATGCAATGATTGTGGTGCTGATTTAAGTAAATGGCAGGGGCAGTGTCCCGAGTGTGGACAATGGAATACTATCCAGGAAATAAAGTTGGGTAAGGCTTCCGTGTCTAGGTCTTCAAGTGCCTCCGGATATGCGGGAGTTTCTTCTGAAGTGTTAAGCCTTGGCGCTATTGACCTGGAAGAACAGCCCCGTTTTAGTTCTGGCGTGAGTGAGTTTGACCGCGTGCTTGGTGGTGGTTTGGTGCCAGGATCTGCCATTCTGGTAGGTGGTCATCCAGGCGCAGGTAAAAGCACCTTGTTGTTACAGACAATGTGTCACTTATCCCACCTGTTGGATGCGCTCTATGTAACAGGAGAGGAGTCTTTGCAGCAAGTAGCCCTCAGGGCTCGACGGCTTGGATTAAAGGCTGAAAGCCTGAAAATGTTCTCAGAGACGCGCCTTGAGTCGATTGAGCTGATCATCGAACAATTAAAACCTTAAATTCTGGTGGTAGATAGTATTCAGGTTATGTCTACCGATGATATTGAATCGGCACCGGGAAGTGTCTCTCAAGTCAGAGAGTGTGCAGCTAGATTAACGCGGCTTGCCAAGCAAACAGGTATGGTTCTGTTTCTGGTTGGGCATGTGACCAAAGAGGGAAGCATCGCCGGTCCTAAAGTGCTTGAGCATATGATTGACTGCTCAATTATGCTCGAAGGGTCTGCTGATACGCGTTATCGAACGTTAAGAGGCATAAAAAACCGATTTGGTGCGGTCAATGAACTTGGCGTGTTTGCCATGATGGAAAAAGGCTTGGTTGAAGTTAAAAACCCCAGCGCTATTTTTTTGAGTCGCGGCGAGGAGAATATGCCGGGTTCGGTGGTCACTATTCTCTGGGAGGGTACACGTCCTTTGCTGGTTGAGTTACAAGCCCTGGTGGATGGCGCGCAAGGTAATTACCCAAAGCGGGTTGCGCTGGGCCTCGATCAGAATCGCTTATCCATGTTGTTGGCCGTATTACATCGCCATGGCGGGATACACCTGGGTGATCAGGATGTTTTTGTTAATCTTGTTGGCGGTGTGAAAACCAGTGAGACAGGAACAGATCTGTCAACCATTGCTGCAATTATGTCCAGCCTGCGCTCAAAACCCCTGTCAAAAGATATAGTGGTTTTCGGTGAGCTCGGTCTCTCCGGAGAAGTGCGACCTGTACCTAGTGGGCAGGAGCGAATTCAGGAAGCGCGTAAGCATGGTTTCAGAAAAGCCCTTGTTCCTGTCGCCAATAAGCCGAGGCAAGAAATTGATGGCATGGAGATTGTGTTGATCAAGACGCTGCCGGACTTGCTGGATGCCTTATTTGAGGTATAAACAACCTTGCTTCGCAACGGTATTAATGCAGGCAAAATTTTCAGAGATTTTAACTGAGCTGAAGGCTTCAATGCGTTGTGAGTGCCTGCAATTCCCTTTTGAGCATGGCCTCGCTACCTAGATTGAGTTCCACAAGACGTTTCAGATGCGTCATGCTGTCGATATCAATGTGCTTGCAGCGAAAACCAAGTGTGGTTTTATCCTGATGGGAAAAATAAAGAGACATTTTTATCTGACAATCACTACCTGAAAGTCTGATCACTGCTTCGCAAGGTGTGGATTTGTCTACCAGAAAATGGTCTGGTTTGTGTACCAGAATACCTCGAAGTGAGATATCA
>JBFHPN010000215.1:0-4798 GCA_041592735.1 Oleiphilaceae bacterium
ACAAAACTTTATGATCAGGCGGACGTCATTTTAGTAGGCGTATCCAGAAGCGGAAAAACCCCAACCTGCCTTTACCTGGCCATGCAGTATGGCATTAAAGCTGCCAATTACCCCATCACCGAAGAAGACATTGAAGATCAAGCACTACCAGCCCTATTAAAGAAACATAGAGAGAAGCTTTTTGGCCTGACAATAGAACCTGATCGCCTGGCCATGATCCGAAATGAACGCAAGCCCAATTCACGCTATTCTTCAACAAAGCAATGCAATCATGAAATAGAAGAAGTTGAGTTGATGTATAAGCGTGAGCGGATTCCGTATATGAATACCACTCACTACTCAGTAGAAGAAATTGCAACACGCATTATGGTGCAAGCTCAAATTGAACGCCGTTGCTAATTATAGCTCCAGAATTTCGAAGCCCAAACCCGCTAATAGTTCTTTGTTAGCGGACTGGGTAACCACACCACAACTCGCATTTTCGGGCTTTAGATAGGTATCGGCAACACGAATCAGATCAGCCAAGCTAACCTTCAATATATTTGAACGAAAACGCTCACGATGCTCCCGCGTGCGACCAAACAAGTTACTATGAAAATCACCCTTTGCTTCACCGGCTGGCGATCTGGGTTTATCAATATGAGAAATAACACCAAGAATGGCCTGCTCTAGAGCACTATCGTCATGCGCAGTTTGTTTCAACCAGGCAAGTGACGCATCGAAATCATCTAATGTTTCAGACAAACGCGGGTCTCTATAGGAATAAAAGCGGAAGGAAGCAGACGCCGAATCCTGACTGGCACCACCACCATATGCTCCACCCTGCTCTCTGATGGCTCGATGTAAAAATCCATTTCTAAGAAAGCCCCCCAAAACCGTTAACGCCGGAGAGTCAGGATGCTCAGCGTCAACGGTCTGGTAAGCTTTAGCACAAAAGTTGACCTGAGTAGACGTTATCCACGCCTCCTTAACATTGCTTCGAATAGCAGGCAGAGTAAATAATTTATCTTGTTTCGGCTGGAAATCCGCCTGAGCTTGCTGTAAACAGGCAGCCATTTCTTCCGCTATTTCAGCCTCCGAAACAACTAAAAACTCCCTATCTGCATTCATCACCATTTGATGAATAGCCATCAGATTGTCTGCCAGCGATACCAGTGCCGCTTTAGCCTGCTCATTATCACCCGTTAATGCATCATCCAGAGACTTTATCTGCTTGATCCCCATGATTCCATGCAATTGATAACTCATATGAGCAACAGGGCTCATTTTACTCGCGGCAATACCCATCGCTAAGGCGTGACCATTACTCGTGACAGATTGCTCTCTTCTTGAACGAATCTGAGCGACTAACTCACGAATACGTTCGTGTTCATCAAAGCGGACGCTCTTCAAGGTATCAAATAACAGGTCAATCAGGGCCTGTTGGTTACGCGCCAGCGCCTTGCCGGAAAAAACCAATTTACCCTGCACGCTCTGAATATCATTCAATATTGATTTGACTGAGCTGAAAACAGAGATACCCCCCGTTACGGCTGATTGCCGGTTCTGCACATCAAGATAACTGGACTCTCCCAGACCCAGGCCCGTTAAGAGCGTGGTATAAATCGGTAATAATGGCAGAAGATGGTCTGGCAGGTATGGAAGGTCTACCACAATTTGCGCATAGACAAGACCATTGGTGCCTTGATGATAGCAGGTAATTTTTTCAGATATCGGCGATACAAAAGCTTCAGGAAAACTTAAGCCAAGCGGCACATCTTCTATTCCCACTTTTGGCAAAATAGATTCATCATCTTTACGGGTTTGCCGCTCATTCAATTCTGCAGCTTGACGCACTATTTTGGCAATCTGCTCTTCCGTTAAACCAGCCTTTCGCTTCTCCAATTGTTGCTTTAGTAAGGCTTGCCTGATTTCATCAAAGCGGGTATCCGGCTTGAGTGAAAGCGTGACACGGTGAGGATTATCAATCAGTAGTTTCTTCACCAGCGATTTAAAATAATCAGGATCCTGAATACGCTCACGTAATTTGGCAATAACCGGCTCAAGATCCAACAATGCCACGGGATCTCCACCATGCAACATAGGTGGCAGCGCCGCCAGTATCAGTTGCAAACCATAAGGATATCCATCTCCGGATATCTCACGCTGGCTCAACTCAAGCTGATGCAATACGGCTTCCAATCGCTCTTTGGGTACACCCTCATCAGCCACTTTCTGAAGCACATTCAGAATTTCATTCTCAAGCGCTTCTTCACAACCAGGATCGCTACCTTCAATACCGCAGACAAACGCCATTTCCCGATTTGAATCTTCAAGGCCACATAAAGGTGACGGCGCATGACCCAGTTTGGTTTCCTCAAGCAGCCGTTGCAATGGAGCGGCACTGTTTTCAAACAAAACGTCCGACAACAAATGTGCTTCAAGATTCTGCTCAAGATCAAAGCTCAACCCCAACAACCATCCGACCACAATATGGGTTTTATGCGTTGCACTTTCACCCTTCTCTATCGGGTAACTTTCCTGGACTCGAATCGGAGAGCAATAACGTTGCTCATCGGCTATTTCAATTTTGTGATCTTTTCTGGTGAATCTGGATAAGGCTAAATCATGCATTTTGAGGTGATGCTCAGCAGCAGGAATATCGCCAAATGTTAAAAACACCGCATTACTTGGATGGTAATGCTTCTGGTAGAAATTTTTTAAATCCTGGTAACTAAGGCGAGTAATTTGATCCGGATCACCACCGCTATTGAAGTGGTAAGTCGTCGTCGGGAATAAATGCTTAGTAAATGTTTGCCATAACTGACTGACAGGTGAACTCATTGCACCTTTCATTTCATTATAGACAACACCTTTATAACTTAAGTCTGTCGACGGGTCATCCGCCTTAGTAAATTCAAGACGATGACCTTCCTGCAAAAAATCCATTTCATCGAGACGCGAAAAAAATACCGCATCCAGATACACATCCAGAAGATTATTAAAATCTTTTTTATTCTTGCTGGCGAAGGGATAGGCCGTCCAGTCACTACTGGTAAAGGCATTCATAAAGGTATTCAGGGAGCGGCGAATCATCATAAAAAACGGATCACGCACCGGATACTTTTCACTACCACACAAAGCTGTATGCTCAAGGATATGCGCCACGCCCGTGCTATCTGTAGGAACCGTTTTCAAACCGACCAGAAACACGTTTTCAGCATTATTTGTTGCAAAATGAAGATGTTTTGCTCCGGTACCCACATGCTCATATTCTTCAACCATTACATGAAGCGTATCGATTGCCTGAGACCTGATTAACTTAAAGTGCTTATTTGTACTGGAAGTTGCCATAAAAGAAACTGAACCTTTGAAACGGTGATAAAACAAAACCAAGGATTTTTGAAAATATGGAATGAAGATAGCGGAAAATAACCAAACTAACAATTCACGCTGAAAAACTGCTTAATTTAAAGACAATTTATTGACCATCATCCTCGAAAAATATGTGACTCAGCATACATTTAATTTGTTTTAACAAGCAATTTTTTTGTTTTGATACTACACTCTTTCTTACAAATAAAGCGTAAACAGAACTACTCTTTTCAACACTCAATAACTTTGAGAACGTTAATTTAGGGAGTTTGCCTATCAACAATATGCAGACTTCTCATGTAAAGACATACGTTCAAGAAGACGCGCATTCAGTAATGAGTTTATCTACTCAAAAAATTATTCAGGAAGGTATGCATTAAATGGTCGATTTAAGACCTCTTCTATTTATTAATTCACTGATGGTATTGCTTGTAATCAGCGCATTATTCGCCTCAGTGAATAAAAATACTGAAACTACTCCACCTGTAGAGGCTAGTGCATTAACGTCTACAACCGCTTCACAGGAAGTGGAACCCCCTGCAAATGCTATATCAAGCAACAATACCGCCCCGTTTGATGAGCAGGATGTGAGCAAGCGAGTGTTAGCGGCACTGAAAGAAACGGAAGACAAAGCCTTTTCTCAAGAAGCTATTTTTGCAGACGAAGTGCCTGTACAGAAAACGGCACCCCCGCTAAAGAAAGTGACCATAGACCCGGATCATAGCGTTATCAGTCATCCCTCATCCAGAACAGCGGGAAATGCATCAAAACCAGCGGCAGCTGCCGAATCCAAAGCAGCCCAGAAAGCTCCTGAAAAAGTCATCGCGCATGAAAATACACCGCCGCCAGTAACGCAGGCCATGACGACCGGCAAATTAATTGTGCGCTCAAATGTGACCGACGATACCGTTCTGGTTAATGGAAAACCCTACGGCCCCACAAAACTTGACCTGGAATTAACCCCCGGGAACTACATTATCGAAGTAGCCAAGAATGGCTATCAAAGCTGGAAAGCAAACGTCGATGTTCGTCGTGGCACCACACAAACCATCAATGCAACGCTGGAACAATTCACCAAAGTCTCTTATAAAAATGGCGTCTGGGAAAATAATATTACCACCGGTGAAGGCCACTATATTGAAGAAGGCAAACTCGAATACAACGGTTCCTTCGTAAACGGAAAATTTCATGGCAGCGGTTCCATACGCTACGCAAATGGCATGAAATATCAGGGCCAGTGGTTTGAAGGCAAGATGCAAGGAAAAGGCACCCTGACCACGACTGAAGGGGACACTTATATTGGTGAAATGAGTGATAACAAATTCAATGGTGACGGCACGCTAACCAAAGCAACAGGCGATATTTATACCGGTTTTTGGATTGATGGCGTGTTAAATGGCCAAGGCTCTCTCACCACTAAAGGCGGATTGCTCTATGTTGGCGG
>JBFHPN010000216.1:0-4795 GCA_041592735.1 Oleiphilaceae bacterium
CTCCATCACCTGGAAAATTGCCGCGACGCAGAACCATACTCAGGGCGTTACTTCCCGCTCCGCAGCACAAGTTGTCAACCCATCTTCTGGCGCAGAATTATTGACACTTGGCTCAACGCTCACTCAGCCCGGAAGCGGACCGTTTCAATTTTCTGAAAATCTGACGATTAGCGGCAGACAGGTTAACGCCTGGCTGGAATCAGGCATTAAGCGCGTTATTATCAGACGTATTTTTGAAGAACCGGCTGGGGCCTCAGTCAGCGCTGATCTTCTTTTGACCCTCGACACCGATAGCCTGGGCCTTAATCGCCAGGGGGCTGAGGGCCTGACTATTCACCAACTGCAACTAAGCCTCTTCAGCCCTGTCCAAGAGATGCTTTCTGGCAACCAGGACATCACATCGCTGTCAAAAATAATTGACCAATATGCCGTCATTCAACCGCTCCTGACGCTCAATTATGCAGGCACGGGGCTGCTTGAAGGCCGATGGTTAATTGCCGAACCAGAGTCGACCCAGGGCCAGCCCATTTTTCGCACCGTGGCAGTGGTCAGGCAGGCACTGATGAAATCTCAACAAACCCGTATTACAGGGCCGGTTTTGCCCAGTAGTCGACCTGGTAAATATTTAATTCGGTTTTGCATCAATCATCAGTCGTCCCTAGATAGTGAAAATAACTCAAGTTCAATCTGTCCTGTGCCCGCCTTGATGATTGAATCAAGCTATCAGGTTATGCCCAACACAGAACCGGTGAGCGTGTTGACAATCACCGATGCGCCCGCGCAAGTGGATGGAGCAAGCACTTTTTCATGGCAGGCGGTTGATCAGGCTGTGCTCTATAAACTGGTTATCTTTGAACAGATCAGCGCTTACCCTCAGTTTGTTACCGGGATGCTCTTACCGGATAGCTATACACAAACCGTCATCAGTGAAATAGTGCAAAACAAGTTGATCAATAACCGCCCCTACCAGTGGCAGGTGAGTGCGATTAACGCCCAGGGACGTGTATTAGCCAAAAGTAAACTGCATGCTTTTTCTTATATTCAAGAAGATACGAGCTACCAACGCCCTTTATTGACGAGCAAGCAGTGATGCATGATCCCGATTACGAATTAATGGAAGGCATTCGCCAACAACAAGAAAGCGCCATGGAGAGCTTCTACCGAAAATACGCATCTCTGGTGTACCGTTTTGCTTCGCGTACCTTGAACTCGCCTATGGATGCAGCGGAAGTCGTGAATGAAGTCATGCTTGAAGTATGGCGAAAAGCCCACTCTTTCGAAGGGAAATCATCCATCAAAACCTGGTTACTGAGCATCACACATCATAAGGCCGTCGATTTGCTCAGAAAAGCGACCCGGCACGAACATGAAAGTGATGAGCTGGTGGACGCGGCTGCCGATCCGGCCTGCCCGATTCATACTCTTGAAAAAGCGCTAAGTAACGAGAAGTATCTGAATGGTTGTTTGCAGGCATTATCTATTCCTCATCGTGAAGTGGTGCACTTAACTTTTTACCAGGATTTATCTTACCCTGAAATTGCCGAGATACTTTGCGTACCGGCAGGCACCATCAAAACCCGCGTGATGCATGCAAAAAAACAACTGCTTGCCTGCGTTTCACGACTCATTAACCGGGAGGCCTGAACATGTCATTATCTGAGCAAGAGTGCATGGAGTTGCTTCCCTGGTTTTTAAACAATACCCTGGATGATACTGAAAAACAGGCGGTTTCAGCACAATTAGCAGTCTCACCCGCGTTACAAGAGGCATTAGAGGAACTTAGTCTTCTACAAAAAAATCTTCCGCTGGAAAGTGACTTCCCTGCGTCTGAAATGGGCTGGAAAAGGCTGCAAAAACAACTTCAGCAACCGCCCGCTGACCTTATGGAACAAGCTCACATCGATAAGCATGAAGTACCAACATCGGGAAACCCCTGGATAAAACCAGTCGCCATTGCTGCCACATTTATTGTAGCGCTGCAAATAGGCCTATTCTCGTTAAACTCATCTGAAGAAAACCAGCAGATGCAGTTACTAAGCGGCTCTCCGGTTTATCTCGACGATACGCAAATTATCTTGCAACTGACACTGGCGCCCGATGCGCAATGGCAAGCAATAAGCGAATTACTAAGGATGCTCAATGCCAACCTGATTATGGGGCCCAGCGCGATAGGTCTGGTGCATATCAGCCTTTCCCTGGCGCAGACAAAGCTGGATGGGCAGTCACCTCAGTCGGCCGAACAAGTTGTCGAATGGCTTCAGTCCAATTCGCTCATTGAACATGCCGCGCTGGAACCCAGATAGCGCAGACGAATCATGAATTATTTACGTCTCGGTGTTTATACGGCTAAACAGCTGATTAACCTGGCGCTGCTGGTTCTTTGCGCGATGACTGCACAAAGTAATGAACTTAGTAAAAGAGCTGAACAGATCACAACAACCCCGCTCAACGTTGCAGAGCAGACAGATGGTATTGAGACACATCGAGATAGTAGCGCAGCGATCACTCCAGAGCCGGTGAATCGCTCTTCCTCACCCGCAGACCTTCGACAAATTCAACCCGAAGAAAAGCCGTTACCTAATCATCGAAAGCCTGATCATCGAAGACCCGATACTCAACCTGGCACCTCGCCACACCGCCCTGATCCGCGGCATGGATTCAACCACTTACCCACACCCGCAAGCAATGCTTTCAGGCCTGCAACGGACAATGCAAACCGTGCACTGCTGGCTGCCACACAGTCAACAGAAACGAATGATTTGATTATTTATGATGAGTGGCTGGTGCGCAGCGATTCGATGGCCGTGGCAGAGCAAGAACGAAGGCAACTGGCAGCAAACGGCATTAAAATCAAACAGCGCCAGCATCTAAAATCACTTGGTTATGTGCTGAGCGTCTATAGCCTCCCGGAAAAGGCTGATCCGTATTCGCTTTTCAGGCAAATCAATATGCAGCTCCCTGCTATCAACATTGAGTTCAATCAGCGCTATCTGCAATTATCTTCATCAGACCTAAGTTCAAAGAGTAAAACATCATTCGATCCGAAACGTTATGGCCATGCGCTGACGAGAATGCCCACAGAAGGCTGCAAGCCACTCAGAGGCGTCATTGCGATGATGGATAGCAAGGTCAATACCGATCTAATGGAGTTTAAACAATTCAACATGACCTCCATCGATTCAGTGCGCCAAGAGCAAAAAGTATCTTCTGACCATGGCACTGCAGTCGCTTATTTATTCACTCAGCTAGCCCCCGAAGCTACATTGCTTGCCATTAATATCTATGCGCAGGTAAACACCCAAACTGAAACCCGGACAGATTGGTTGCTAGCCGGGTTTGAGACGGTATTATCTTACCAGCCCAAACCTCTTGTTCTGAATATGAGTTTCGGCGGTCTGCCCGGCGCCTTACTGGAAGACGCAATACAAACACTGGCGGAACATGAGATTAGATTAGTCGCGGCTGCAGGAAATAATGGGCCAGACGCCGCCCCTGTCTACCCAGCGGCGTATCCAAACGTCGTTGCCGTTTCTGCAGTGGATATCACCGAAACAAAATGGACGCACGCAAACCAGGGCAATTACATAGAGATCTCAGCACCGGGCGTGGATCTATGGTTAATCGGCAAAACAGGCAAGGCCCGCTATTTCAGTGGTACCTCATTTGCCGCGCCATGGGTGAGCGTCCTGGCAGCACTGACAACCCTCGAACAATGGCTTAATCGAGGCCAGTTCACGAAGGACATAGGGCCAACAGGATTTGATGCTGAATATGGCAAGGGGCTGGTACAGTTTCACCCGCTATGCCATGGCGGGTAAGGCATGGCAGCTTTATCATGCCATTTGAGTACAATTCCGTCCTGCTTCCTTGGCCTTATAGAGTAAATTATCGGCCTGTTTAATAACCTCCTGCGGTGTTAACCCAGGCTTGCTATTAGCGACACCGATACTGATTGTCACGGAAACCGTTTTCGCTTTATTTTTTATTGTCTGCCCCCGTTGAGGTTTCCCTCGTTTGCGATTTTCAGCGCGATGCTCACTACGTAAAGTCATGGCATAGTGCTCTACAGCTAGCCTGACTGCTTCGAGAAAACTGAATGCCTGTGCCGCCTGTTTACGATTAAACACAATACAAAACTCTTCACCGCCATAACGGAAGGCCTTACCCCCACCCTGGACTTGAGCGACTTTGGACGCGACCATTTTCAATACCTGATCTCCGACATCATGACCATAGGTATCATTGAACTTCTTGAAATGATCAACATCCAGCATCGCAATGGTGTAGTGGCGGCCAAGCGTCGATAAGTAGTCATCTAATGCTCTGCGACCCGAAATTCCCGTCAGCGCATCTTTGTAGGTCACCTGAAAATTACTTTGCTGATAAAGCAGGAATAAGCCAAGAAAAAGCGCTGAAAAACATACCGAAGACACATTGACTCTGGAAAAATCAATGAACACCAATACACCGGTCAGCCATGTTAGCAACAAGGCAAAATCGGTGGTACTACGCCTGAAAAGGCAGAACAGCACTATCAGGAAAAGCGTGATACCATGAGCCTGCATAAGCACCTGGCTTAACCAGTAACTAGTATCGAAAAAGCCGATCTTATGCTGACTCACTTGCAACAGCCACTGCTCTGCAAACCCGATGTGACTCACCAGCCATAGCAGTATACACCCCGACAGCAAGAGACTGATAAACAGAGCGCCCATGCGGGTGAACAAGCCTTTTTCTGGCCAGCACAGACTAAACAGCAACTGCATACAAAACAGTAAGTTCAAGCCGGTAAACA
>JBFHPN010000217.1:0-4782 GCA_041592735.1 Oleiphilaceae bacterium
GCTGCGTAAAGCACTGCTTTATCTTTGATGGTCAGGGTTAATATTCCGCTTCTTGCGCCGAATCCTGCAGACATAAATCTCTCTTAAATTATTTTGCGATGTATCCGAATGATTTTTTTAGGTATTTGACTATTTTTGTAAGTATAGGACAGCAAAATATTTTTGCTCAGGCTTTTTAGTCACTCAAACCCTTATCGGGGTTGAAAATACCTGACTTAACTTACTGCTTTTTGCGCATAAGCGCTTGCCATCGATGCAATAACATTTCAAATAGTAATACTTTGTTTGGATTAGAGGAACCCAGTAATAAGCGGTATTGCTGAAGACAAAGCCCGTATAATTCAAATAGTTGTTCTGGCTGAGCACGTTCAGCAAGATAGTGCATCATTTTCTGTGCATGAAGGAAGGTCTCCGGAGCACTCTGCATTTTTAATTTTAATAATTGCTCCAACCACTGAATCATCCAGCTTAACCTCAATGGGGCTTGATCATCATTCCAGCGATTCGCTAACTCACTGGAAAGCCGCTCATTTTTTAGAAATAATGCAAGTTCGTCGAGCATCAGGCAGTATTCTGCCATCGCTCCTGATTGCAAATAAGCCAGAGCTGTAAAGGGCGCCTGCTTTGCAAGAGAAAGGATATTCAGCGCGTCCTCGTGCTCACAATTTGCATTATCCAGTTGCTTACTTTGATCCAGCAACCAATCAAGAGATTGCTCAACTACAGGTAAGGGAAAATCAACCACCTGACAACGTGACCGAATTGTCGGTAATAACATGCCAGCCTGATGACTAATCAGAATAATCAGTGAGTTTGCACTAGGTTCTTCGAGCGTCTTAAGCAGCGCATTGGCTGCATTGATATTCAATGCTTCAGCCGGGTTCAGTATGGCGATTTTACGCCCACCTTGCTGGCTTGACTGACTAAAAAATTCAACCAGCAAGCGCACCTGATCAACTTTGATGACCGATCCACCTTCTTCAGGCTGAATTAATTTGAGGTCGGGATGCGTGTCTGCTGCAATCAGTTTGCACTGTTTGCATTGCCCGCAAGCGACATGCCCAGATGTTTGTTTTGCCGGGCTTTCACACATTAATACTTCAGCGAGTTGTGTAGCAAATTGCAATTTACCCACCCCTTCCGGGCCGCTAAAAAGTAAGGCATGCGGCAAGCGGTTTGTCTCAACCTGCTCCATCACGCGCTGCCAGAGATGCTGCTGCCAAGGTAAACGCTTCATTATTTTGTATCGCTGTCAGGTTTGTTTTGTAGAATCATGAATTTAGCTTACTAAACTACCGATATTGATGAATTTCCAAGTTTCGGGTAACTTTTTCAGTTATAGCCGTTAAACGAGGATCTTTAACCGAATCCATACGCTTTAGAAACGCTCTGGGGGTTTCACCTCTTCGACGGATATAGCCAAATCGAGCAAGTACCATCAACCAAAGTAAATAGCGCCTTTCTGCCCAAGAATAGAACGCAAAACGCTGGTAGCTAATATACAGTATCATCAGCACAAATAAAGCGATGAAACAGTAAATAAAGAACAGAGCAACTCGCAACAAGTTATCGCCACCCAAAAAATCCCGAAAGAAGCTTGCCTGCTGGTCCTGATGATAATTCACCACCAGGCTTTGCCATTTAAAATCCAATTCATCCAGTTTTAATCGGAACCAGTTAAGCATGGAATAGTTCATTGCAGCCGCCGTGAAGGGGTTATCCTCTAAAAAGCCGGATTCTTCACCCAAAGCATCTCTCAAACCCTGCAATATTCTTTGCGGTGCAACCATTGAAGTGGGATCCAGGCGAACCCATCCGGAATCTTCGAAATAGGCCTCAACCCAGGCATGCGCATCCATCTGCGCAACGAGTAAATAATTGGAGGATTCATTAAGTTCCCCACCCTGATAACCTATTACCACCCTTGCCGGAATGGAAGCAAGTCTCAACATATAGGCCAGCGCACTCGCGAAATGCTCACAAAAGCCCCGACGAGTCATGAACAGGAACTCATCGACAGCATTGGCACCCAGCAAGGGAGGCTCCAACGTATAATAGAATTCCTGCTCAGAAAATTGCTGCATTAAGTAAGCAGCCAAGGTCTCTTTGCGTGGAAAACGTTTGCTCAAAGAAGCAATATACGCTTGCGTCTGTGGGTTGAATCCAGCACCCGGAACTTGCAAATCCTGACTGACAAGGCTGTTTAATCGCGCCACACCCTGAATTGGCCTGCCAGAAGCTATGGTCGTCATATCGCTCCCCGCTATAGGTGGAAGACGTTCCATTTGATAACGAACAGGCTGAATCGCATCAGTGGTTAATTTAAAAACTCCCATGTCAGATTTAGTAACATTTGTGCTGGCAGGCTCCGAGCCCTCCAAAGCAAATAACCACCGTTGCTGGTGGGGCTCCATAATAACCTGATAAGCCGGAAATCTGGTTGCCAGGAATCTACCGGTATCTGTTTTAGCAGGGCGTTCCCAAGTATAAACGGACTCAGCCTGCTGCCATTTCCTGCCATCAAACTCATCCAGCACGATACCTCGCCAATATCGCTCTGACTTTGCCGGCACAGCGCCATCAAAGGTAACTCGAAAAGCAGGTGCAGAGGATTTAGCCAATTTTGATACATCACCTGGTGACATTTCAGAACTGATCCCAGTTGTCGCTGTCTGGGTTTTTATCGGCATATGCCACAAGGGTGAAATTCGAGGAAAAAACAGAAATAAAACCACGACAACAGGCACTGCCAGCACTAGCATCTTGATCATTGAAACACCTTGACGACGAAGCATATACCAGCCCGGCCTCGGGGCATTCCCATAGGAAACATTCATCAATAAAAAAACATAAAAACATGAACTTATGAGAATAAGTTGAAGTATTGTGTGAATAATATTTTGTTCAAATAAAAAAGACACCGTAGACAAATAAAGCATTGAAAAAATAAACACAACTAAATCTTTACGGTTGGCCATTTCCAATAGCTTCAGGGTTGTTGCCAAAAATAGAAAAGAAGCCGCCATTTCGACCGAAAAATTCGTTTTGTAATATAAAAAAAACACTAGTGTTGCACTTAAGATAATGGGTATGCGTAGTAAAAAAGGAATGGATTTTTTCTTGCTTTTATAGGCCACGTATGCAAAACCGGTAATCAACAAAATGAACCCGGCTAACCACAACGGAGCATGTGCGTAGTGTGAGAGGAGTTGGAGAAAAACGATCCAGAGTAACACCGGGACTGGCATTGGGTATGCATCCTCGTGCTGCTGCCTGACGGTATCTGTTTTTTTTATGTTCATTTCACATCAACTTAATGACTATTTCTTGGATTTTCACTTTATGACTTCGCAGCTTGAAATAATGCAAGTGCATCCAGGCATTTGCGTTTATGTAATTCACCATAATCCGGTGCAATCCTTATACCTGGTATCGAAAAACCAAATGCGCGGTGAGCATCACTTAGTCGACACACATCAAAACATAAATAACTCAAGCGTGTCTCCAGGGAGGCTGAGGGATAATTATCCCAATCAACCCAATCCGGATTATAACTTGAGCGTTCATGATGCCTGACGATCAAGTTACCGTTGGCGGCATATTTTTTCCACAAAATACGATTAGTGGCATCACCCGCCTGATAATTTTTCAGATCGGTGAGATCACCTAATAGCGATGTTTGTTTCTGGTGCTCCCCGGCTCCACTTGCAGATGTTTCAGGTATGCCTTTTAAAGGCTGCGGGTAGACATACGCTTCAAGATCTATTTTCAACCAGGTCCAGGCCAATATCAGACCAAACGGAAAGCGTGACTCTAAGTAAAGACTCGCCAGTTTGTGGCGCCCTCTTTTTTCTGAAGGTGCTTCCACGGGTATATCCAGTAATTCATCACTGGTATAAACAAAGGTTTCAGCGTGCGCCTTATCCAACCCTATCTTCAACCCAAGCGGCAAGCCCCCCTTTTTTGACAAGCGGCAATAGTAAACCAGAGGGTCTGTCGCAAAACATCTGCCTGTTTCTGCTTGTTCTACCTTTAACCCCGATAAGTTTAAAAAACACATCCAGATTGAAATAAAAAACAAGGTCCCCAGAAAAAAAGTAACCAGATAAATCAAGCTATTCTGATAATTAATAGCCGTCAGCAGCATGAGTAACAATAAAAGCAGAAAGGCCAGCCCCATTGCACTGGGAAAGATATAGATATTATTTCTGGAGAGCACCACTTGCTTGCGGCGAGGCGTTTTTGACAACAGCCACTTACTTAACTTTGTTATCATCGACATCAGTTCGAGAACTCTCCAGCAAGATTACGTTTCTTAACAATAAGATAGACCAAAAGACTTGCATAAACACCCGCTTACTTAAATAATTGTAGTATCCGCGGGCTAGTAGCATTAGCCGCATCCGGAAACTGCGACTCAGGCGAATATTATGAATAACCAAACTTTCACCCCAACCAGGCTTTTGCTGTTATCTGCCTTGCTGTTACCCGGTATCAGCTTTGCAGAAGTCACGTCCCTGAGCAGTTCGGAACTGACTGAAACCTATATTAAAGACTCAACAATTATCGTTACACCAAAAAAACAGGCTGAGACCCAACAGAAAACCTATTCAAGTCTGACCATAGCACCCATAGAAAATACCGATCAGGACATCACCGAATTACAAAACTCACAAAATCATCTTAGTGGCACTGAAACCTCAAAATTATTAAATGATGAAATTCTGAGAAATGCCAGTGTCGATTCTGTTTTTGTACCAGAGTTAGTGGTCAATATTCCTA
>JBFHPN010000218.1:0-4754 GCA_041592735.1 Oleiphilaceae bacterium
TAATTCAAAATCATCGGTCTTATCTGACAATCGACACCAGAGCGGGACATCGGCTTTTTGGGATGACTCATCAGCCCCCGACCGGCAGAACCCCTGCAATTCGGACCAAACCCCCTTTTCGAGAACCGCATTGATTGAAGGCACATGAAGAGGATATATCACACGGCCATTAGCCGGAATGGTGCGAATGACATGATGAAATTGCGTCTGGATTGCCGCCAGATCTGCAAAAATATCTGCATGATCAAATTCCAGGTTATTCACAATAAAGGTTCGTGGCCGATAGTGAACAAACTTGGAACGCTTGTCGAAAAAAGCACTGTCGTACTCGTCGGCCTCAATGACAAAAAAAGGTGTCTCACCCAAACGCGCTGAACAAGAGAAGTTTTCGGGTACGCCGCCAATCAGAAAACCCGGCTGCATTCCCGCGAACTCCAGGATCCAGGCAAGCATACTGGATGTAGTGGTTTTACCATGCGTCCCGGAAACGCCAAGCACCCACTTTCCGGGTAAAATATGCTGCGCCAGAAATCCCGGGCCGGAAGTATAAGGAAGCCCTCGATTGAGAATTTCTTCCAATAAGGGATTGCCACGACTAATCGCATTCCCAATGACATATAAATCAGCACCTAACTCAAGCTGATCAAGCCCGTACCCGGAAATCAGCTCAATACCCTGCTGTTCAAGCTGCGTACTCATCGGGGGGTAAACCGCCTGATCACACCCGGTAACGACGAGGCCTTTTTCCTTGGCCAGCACAGCAAGACTGCCCATAAATGTGCCACAAATTCCAAGAATATGAATATGCATAGTTGCGCTATCCGTTAAAGGGTTGGCAAGATTGATGCGCTAAAGAGAACCTTTCGCATCCAACTCAATGGCAGCATCCATTGCAGCAAGCAGATCTTTTCTGGCTTTTAATTTTGTGCCGTGATGCGCCCTCATATTCAGGGATTTCATCATGGTCGCCACCTTTAGAGCCGTTGGCATCAAAGCGTCTGGCGCCACAACATTATCTAAAAAGCCGGCATCAATGGCCTGCTCAGGATTAAACATTTCTGCATTGATCACGGAACGATTAAAATAATGAATCGGCATTCTGCCACGCGCCATTTCTATGCCAGCCTGATGCATCACCATACCAATGGCAACTTCATTCAAACCAATTTTGAAGTCACCCTGAATGCCAAGACGGTAATCGCTGCATAATAACAAAAATGCCCCTTTCGCCACGGCATGCCCCGGGCACGCTGCAATGACAGGCGTTGGAAATGCCAGCATACGGCGGGTTAGCTTGGAACCCTCGGTTACCAGCGCCATCGCAGATTGCATACTACTTTGCATGGTTTTCAAATCATAACCACCCGATAAGATGCCAGGCTGACCTGTAAGAATTACCACCGCTTTGGCTTGTTCCGCCTGATCCAATGCGGCATTAAGTGCCTCGATCACCTCATGCGAGATAGCGTTAACTTTTCCGTTCTTCAGGGTAATGGTGGCGATGCCATCTTCTAACTGAATTTCTACAAGTTCCATGCAATTACCTTTTTGTTTAAATAAGAGTGATTATCTGGCGCCAGGCCACTATCGGCCGCAATAAAAAACGAGATGATGGATACCCAACACCTCGCCAATTTTTATACTCACTCAGCTTATACGCTGATAACACGAGTACGACCAAATATTTAATGCAATACCCGATCCGACAGTTCCTGTTCTTCTGACTCCATTATGGACTTGGAAATCACTCCCGCTGCCTGTACACCTGCACCAAGCATCGCTTTAGCGATGGCAACTTTATGATCTCCCAGAAAATTTTTAATTTCTGGTGAAAAATGAATTTCTACCAGCGGCTCACCTTCGTCTTCCATCCGTCTAAGTGCGAACGTACCGTCTTCCATTTCCACTATTTCCAAAAATGCTCGACTCATAGTTACTCCTTACAGTGAATTCATAGGCTATTGCCGGGCCATTATACACCAAAAGCGTGCGCGGCCCGAGAAAAACTTAAAGCAACCTTAACTACCATTCTTCCTGTCTCGCTCTCACCTGATGAATATAGTCTTTGAAACCATCTAACAGCCGGTTAAAAAACGCAGCATCCATTTTTGACTGCTGCGATATCTGATCTTCCTTCAGACTGCCAGACTCAAGCGCAATCAGATTAATTCGCCCGGGTACTGATTCTTCTGCACCAAGCACTTCTGACGAATGGCTTTCGGGCAACGCCATCGTAGTTTGTACACGAGGCTCCAAACAGCGCAGCACATCAGCCAGCCAGTTTTCGGGTGCCTGGTGAATGCTCAGCAGTAAGGCTATCTCGGGATGCGAGCTGTTTTCTGGCAAACGCAGATCTGAAAAGGCTTTAAGCGGCTTGTTTAAATACCGGCCCAACTCATCTAACCAGGCCTGCCAAGCCTCTTTAACACACAGACAAACACTGGCGGCAATCACGAGATCATCAAGACTCCGAGTAGTTTGTATGGGCGAATTCTCAAACTGCAAGAGCCTTTTTGCATAAAAAAGGTAGGCATTGACAATACTCGCGGGTTTTATTTTGGGTGGAAAACTCATTGCTGATTCTCTTTATTAAAGTCATTTACAAGCATGCCGCTAAACAACAACATAATCATGACTCACGCACTTAAAATCAAGATCAATTTCTCAGAAATTCAAGTGCGCCAGGAGTCTTCATGCAAACGACATCCATTAGATAAGCCTAAGAAAACAGGATATTTTTCTTGCCGAAACAGCATTTCTCAACTTTACTTAGATCAGATAAAAATAACCCTTGGAAGCAATTTTTCTTATGCCTATTCCAGTCCTGATCTGTGACGACTCCAGCGTTGCTCGCAAACAAATGGCCCGAACACTTCCGAGTGATTGGGATATCGAAGTCTCGTTTGCCCAGCACGGCCAGGAAGCCATCCAGGCGATTAAAGACGGTCTTGGAGATATTCTCTTTCTGGATCTGAACATGCCAGTCATGGATGGCTATGAAACCCTGGAAGAAATCAAACGACTAGATCTACCCACAATGGTCATCGTAGTTTCCGGCGATATACAGCCCGAAGCACACAAGCGTGTTAAAGACCTGGGTGCGGTAGATTTTATAAAAAAACCCACATCTTCAGAGGTGCTGGTTGAGCTGCTTGAAAAGTTCGGCCTTTATTCACCGCCTCCCAGCGGGGCACCGCCTGTTGTCAGAGATGCGTCTCTACCCAATATCAAACAAGGTGAAATCGGTGCCATTGAATATCGGGACTGTATCCAGGAAATCGCTAACGTAGCCATGGGCCAGGCAGCTGATTTGTTGGCGCGTTTACTGAAGGTATTCGTAAAACTTCCCGTGCCTCGCGTCAACTTGCTTGAAGCGAGCGAACTACAAATGGCCCTTGCCCTGACAGAAGAAAACAACACTTATTCGGCTGTCTGCCAGGGTTTCATTGGCTCGGGTATTTGTGGTGAAGCCTTGCTTATTTTCAGTGATTCCAGCTTCAATGACATTGCCAAATTGCTTCAATACGAAGGCAGTATAGACCGAACCGTAGAGCTGGAATTATTAATGGAAGTTGCCAGTATATTAGTGGGAGCCTGTACCAACGGCATTGCCCAGCAACTGGATACCTCCTTCAGCCAGGGTCATCCCGTGGTGCTTGGTCAGCACGTCAAGGTGAGTGAACTGATCAAAGCCAATGCAAGCCGCTGGAAAAAAACCATGGCGATTGAAATTACCTACGAAATTGAAAATTACAATATTAGCTGCGACCTGCTCATGTTATTCACAGAGGACTCTCTGGAAAATCTGAACAAGCGCCTTTCGTACCTGATGGATTAACCCAAGCAGACCAAACGTACCCGGATTGTTAAACACTATGGAACAAGCGCACATTGATATAAAAGAATTTCACTGGTTGATGGATATGCTCCAAACCATCGACGTAGGTCTGTTGGTGCTGGACCGGGAATACAAGGTCAAAGTCTGGAACAGCTTTATGGAAAGCCACAGCGGGCTGACACCTCGCCAAACCAAGGATAAAAATATTTTTGAGTTGTTCAGCGAAATTCCCAAGGACTGGCTAATACACAAAACCAATTCGGTCTTTATGTTAAAGAACCGCTCCTTCATGACCTGGGAACAACGCCCTTATCTTTTCAAGTTTAAAAATTATCGCCCTATCACTGGTACAGAACCCTTCATGTACCAGAACATTACGATCTCGCCGCTTGTTTCTACCGATGGCGAAGTACATCATATTGCGATAATTATCTACGACGTTACCGATATTGCATCCAACAGAAAAGCGCTGGAAAATGCGAATAACGAACTAGAAAAACTCAGCCGTACAGATATGCTTACCCAGCTCAATAATCGGGGCTTTTGGGAGGAGTGCCTGTCTCAGGAATTCAGTCGTTTTCAGCGTTATCAGACGACCTGCTCAGTGGTTATGTTTGATATAGATCACTTCAAGAAAGTGAATGATACCTATGGCCACCAGGCAGGGGATGAAGCGATCCGTCAGGTATCCAGAGTGCTGCGCGAAAATTTGCGAAAAACAGATGTTGCAGGGCGGTATGGCGGCGAGGAATTTGGAGTGATACTCGGCAATACCGATGCTGAAAATGCTATTATTTTCTGTGAACGCGTGCGTAACCAGGTTCAGGCCATTGTTGTAAAACATGAAGGTCAGGAAATAAAATTCACCGTCAGTCTGGGAATCAGCCAGGCCAATCCGGACACTGAAAACTATAAA
>JBFHPN010000219.1:0-4749 GCA_041592735.1 Oleiphilaceae bacterium
CACACGCATCTTGGCCAGGTAATGTCGCGAGGAGACAGAATGGATTTTGCTATCCAGAAAAGCACGGAGCTTGGCGTCAACGAAATCACCCCCTTAATCAGTGAGCGCTGCGAGCTAAAATTAAATGCAGACAGAGAACACAAACGTCGCGAGCATTGGCAGCAAGTTGCCATTAGTGCCGCTGAACAATGCGGCAGAGCAACCGTGCCGATCATTCACCCGGTAAGTACATTGCAGGATTGGATTGATAAACACGCGTCTCAAGGTTTGTCGTTAGTATTTCATCACCGGGATACTCAAACACTGACAGCAATCCAAAACCGGCCCGAGCTCGTAAACCTGCTCATAGGCCCGGAAGGCGGATTATCAGAATCTGAAATAGAATTAGCCAGAAATGCCGGATTCATAGCCTGTACCTTTGGCCCCCGCGTAATGCGCACAGAAACAGCGCCTGTTGCCTGCTTAAGTGTTCTGCAATGGTTATGGGGCGATTTTCAGGATGAACACGGCAGATCTAAATAAAAATACTGGGATTAACGTTTATGAATAGACTCAAACAGCTGCACCACCAATTTGCCTGGTTCACGCCCTTGGTCATTATCCTGATCACCGCGCTTATTGTTAGTTTTCTGGTATCGACCAAACCCACGCCCCCCAAACAATCGACACCTGAAAAAGAATGGCTGGTGGACACCCAGGAAGTCATTTTCAAACAGGCCATCCCACAACTTAACTTGCTCGGACGCATTGCCAACCCCTTTAACTCAACACTCAGCGCAGGCATTGTGGCCGATGTCAGCGAGGTCTCTGTCAGAGAAGGCATGCATGTCAACGCCGGCCAGCAGCTTATCGCTCTCGATGAACAGGAAATAAATTTAACGATCCTTCAACGCCAGGCAGATCTGGCCGAGCTTAAGGCACAGATCCAGGCCGAACAGAATCGTTTCGACTCAGACAAGGCAGCCCTTGAAGAAGAAAAACGCTTGTTAACGCTGGCTGAAAAGGCTGTTAAACGCCAAGCCAGCCTGCAAGCTTCAAATCTGGTTGCCCAGGAACGTTATGATCAGGCTGAATCGCAACGCGCACAGACAGCACTGGCCGTGAATGCCCGAAAACTCTTACTGGACGATCACCCCAGCCGAATCGCACAACTGAATGCACGCCTGAAGCGCTCCGAATCGCTATTACAAGATGCCTTGCTCGATAAACAGCGTGCACGCATCAGTGCACCTTTTGATGCCATTGTGACAGCCGTCAATGTAGCACCCGGTGAGCGCGTGCAAATCGGTCAGGCACTTGTTTCCTTGTATGACATCAACAATACCGAAGTGCATGCGCAACTGCCCGACAGACATGTGACAGAAATAAAACAAGCCTTGGCACAAGGCCAGACCATCAGTGCTGAAACCACTCGCTTTGGCAACACCACGCCCCTGGTTTTACAACGGCTTGCCGGACAAGTAACAACAGGAAGCGGCGGCATAAATGCGATTTTTCTACCTGATCATGCCAACCATGATTTTGTCTTGAATACGACGGTGGAAATTCTGGTCAACTTACCGGCCGTTGAACATGCCGTCACCGTCCCGCTGTCAGCCATCTATGGGGGAAATCGTATTTATCGTATCGAAGACGGCCGCTTACAATCCATCACCATTGAAATGGCGGGTAAGGAGCTTGACCCCTCAGGTAAGCAAGATCGGGCCATTATCCAGAGCAAATTACTGAATCAGGGCGATATCATCGTCACCACACAGTTACCGAACGCCATCTCGGGTTTGAAAGTGAAAGCGAGAAACTAAGCCATGTCACCAGCGACACCGAGCCATAAAACAACCGACCCCGGCAATCATCGCACTGATCTGATAGGTCGCTTTGCTCAGCATAAAGTAGCCGCCAACCTGCTGATGATGATTATGCTGCTAGCCGGCGCAGTTTCATTAATGAAGCTGAACACGCAATTTCTGCCTAACTTTGAACCGGATTTTATCACTGTGAGAGTGGTATGGCCGGGTGCGCCGGCAGAAGATGTTTCAAAATCGATCGTCACCCCGCTGGAGCAAGAGCTACGCAACCTTGATCACGTCAAGGAAATGCGTTCTACGTCTTCACGAAGTTCCGCCGTGATTGTGCTCGAATACTATGAAGGCACAAACATGGGGCTGGCCTTGGATCAAGTCAAAGAATTTGTGGATTCCGTTAGAAATTTACCCTCAGACTCAGAGCGCCCGGTGATTTCCAAGGTGTCGCTGAATGAAGAAGTCGCCACACTGATTCTGTCGACAGAAGGATCTTTGGACGAATTACGACCTCTGGCCTTTCAATTTGAACGGGCATTACTGGACCGGGGCGTAGCGAAAGTCAAATTCACAGGTTTGCCCGAGCAAGAAATTGCCATCCAGGTGCATACCGATAAAATCAATGATTTAAAAATGTCCCTGCCTCAAATCGGGCAACAGGTGCGCAATTCCAGCCAGGATATTCCGGCAGGCACCAGCGGCAAGAGTGAAGTCGCCAAAGAACTGCGCAGCACTGAACAGCGCCGGGACGAAGATGGCTTCAAAGAGCTGGCGATCATTAATAAATCCACTGGCACCCGTCTTCGTTTGGACGATATTGCAGACGTTGAACGCCGCCATAAAGACAATCAGGTAGAGGTTTTTTACAAAGATCGCCCGGCCGTCTTAATGAGCGTCTTAAGAACCCAATCAACAGATACCCTGGTGGCTGCTGAAATCTTGCGCACATGGCTGGATGATACCCTCTCAACCTTACCGCCTTCGATCAGCCTGGATACCTATGACGAGCGCTATGAGTTAATAGAGGATCGCATAAACCTGCTGATTCGCAACGGTATCAGCGGGCTGATTCTGGTTATCGCCATTCTGTTCATCTTTCTGAATGGCCGGGTGGCTTTCTGGGTGGCTGTGGGTATTCCTATCTCCTTCATGGGCACCCTGGCCGTGCTTTATATGGTGGGGGGCAGTATTAATATGGTCAGCTTGTTTGCACTGATCATGGCCTTGGGGATTATTGTTGATGACGCCATAGTAGTGGGAGAAGATGCCCTGACCCATTATGCCAAAGGTGAAAACCCTCTGCGTGCTGCCGAAGGCGGGGCACGAAGAATGTTTGTGCCGGTCATGTCCTCGTCGCTCACCACCATTTCAGCCTTTCTGCCCTTGATGCTGATTAGCGGCATCATTGGCAATATTTTATTTGATATACCGCTGGTCATTATCTGCGTAATTATCGCATCGCTGATAGAAAGCTTTTTAATTCTGCCGGGGCATCTGCATCACTCTTTCCAGAAGAAATTTAAAGTTGTTGAACCCGGCTCCTACCGCGACAAACTGGACAAAGGCTTTAATCATTTCCGCGATAATATTTTCAGACCCATGGCAGAAAAATCTATCCAGAATCGAGGCGCAACGCTGATGCTCGCACTCTGTATTCTGGTTGTCAGTGTGAGCCTGATTACCACCGGGCGAATTAAGTCTGATTTTTTTCCGCAGCCCGAAAGCCATATTATCCTGGGGAATGTTAAGTTTGCCTCTGGCACCCCGCCAGAAACTGTCAGGGATTTTGGCATGCATATGGAAAAAGCCTTATATGCAGCGGACGCTGAATTCCGATCCCAGGGCAAAACCGGGGAATATGACAGCCTGATCGTCAACAGCCTGGTGCGAATCAATCAGGCCAGTTTTGATGGCGGGCAGAATTTTGTCACCGGGGAACAATACGCTTCGGTCAATGTGGAAACGCTGTCTCCCGATAAACGGGATGTGCGTAATCCGGAATTAATCAAGGCTTGGACTCGCCAGATCCGGCAAATGGATGGCATCGAGCAATTCAGCATATCCAGCCCGCGCGGTGGCCCGCCAGGTAAAGATATCGATATTTTCCTGACCGGCCAGGAACCTAAAATACTGAAGAAAGCCGGTGAAGACCTGGCAACCAAGCTGAAAACCTATGTCGGGGTAAATGATATCCAGGATGATTTACCTTTTGGTAAAAACCAGTATTTGTATTCACTAACCCCCCTGGGGGAGTCGCTTGGTTTGACTGTATCGGATATCGGAAGCCAGCTCAGAGCCGCCTTCGACGGGCAACTTCTGCAAGTATTTTATGACGAAAACGAAGAAGTAGAAGTACGTATAATGCTACCCGATGCACAGCGCAATTATACCCGCACACTGGACAATTTCCCCATCATCAGCCCGCAGGGTGAAATGGTTCCTTTAAGTAATGTCGTCACACTCAAAGATCAACGGGGTCTGGATCTGGTAAGACATACTGAAGGAAAACTCGGCCTCCGGGTCACCGCCAGTGTCAATACAGCATTAAACAATGCCAATGTGGTCGTTGCTGATTTAAATGCTTCCTTTTTACCAGAATTAAGCAGCGAATACGGCATTAAAATCG
Source organism: Oleiphilaceae bacterium (assembly GCA_041592735.1). Classification (GTDB taxonomy): domain Bacteria; phylum Pseudomonadota; class Gammaproteobacteria; order Pseudomonadales; family Oleiphilaceae; genus PZPK01. Next base: position 4,426 of record JBFHPN010000219.1, read on the forward strand.
AGCTGAAAGGTCGCGCAGAAGAGCAAGCACAAACCGGCAAAGACATGTTGATGGGAGCAGGTATCGGCTTTACCCTGATCTATATTATTCTCGCTTGGGTATTTGTATCCTACTCCTGGCCACTGGCCGTGCTACTGGCGATCCCTCTGGGCATCTCTGGTGCCATCCTCGGACATTGGCTGCTGGGGCTCGATTTAACCATGCTTTCCTGGTTCGGTTTTTTTGGCTTATCGGGCATCGTGATCAACGATGCGATTATTCTCGTGACCTTTTATCGGGAATTAAGGGAACAAGGGCAACCAGCCAAAGAAGCGATTGTCGACG